>JBHEMB010000335.1:0-6330 GCA_046262855.1 Mycobacteriales bacterium
GGCCGAGCTCGCCGACCTGGCCGTGGCGCACGTGCGCAGCGCAAGGCGGCATGCCCTGACCCTCCTGCCTCCGGATGCCGTCGTACGGGCGGCGGCACAGCTGCACGATCTGCAGCTCGCCGCCGACGCCGCAGGCGACGCCGCGGCGGTGCGCGTGGCCGCGGGCCTGACCGACGACGATCGCGAGGACGCCCGGCATGTGCTGGCCCACCGCGTGGCGACGCTCGCCGCGGCGCTGCCGTCCGACAGCGAGCGCCGAGCAGCCGGCTGGGATGCCGCGGCGCTGCACTGCGCCGCACCGCCGTTGCTCGTCCTGGGCAGCGCGCTGCGCGGCGTCGACGACGACGAGGTCCCCCACGCGTGGCGGCTCTCCTGGCGACAGGTGCGGCCGGAGCTGCACCGTTCGGCGCTGCATCGGGTGCTGACCACGCGGCCGTTCGCCATCGGGTGAGCCGCAGGTCACCATCGGGTCACACCCTGCGCCGGTCGGCCGCGGTGACGGCGCGACGCTCGTAGCCTGGTAGCCGCCCGCCGAGGGCCGGTCAGCCAAGGGGGACGTGGGGGAATGACACTGCCGGACGCGCCGACGGTGTCGGTCGAGCTGCTGGGCCCGGTGCGCCTGCTCGTCGACGGGACGCCCTGCAACCTGGGGGGTCCGCGCCCGCGCGCGCTCGTCGCCCGGCTCGCGCTGTCGCCGCGCAGGGTGGTGCCGGCCGCCGAGCTCGCCACCGCACTGTGGGGCGCGCGGGTCCCGCCGAGCGCCAGTCAGACGCTGCGCACCTACGCGAGCCGGCTGCGCACGGGCCCGCTCACGACGGTGCTGCACCGCGAAGGACCGGGCTGGCGCCTGGACCTGTCCGACGACGCCGTCGACGCCGTTCGCTTCTCGGCGCTGCAGCAGCAGGCGCGGACGGCCGGACCCGGGCAGGAGGCCGACCTGCTGCGCGCCGCGCTGTCGCTGTGGCACGGCGAGCCGTTGGCTGACGTCCGCGACGCTGCGTTCGCCGCCGACGAGGCGCGGCGGCTCACCGAGTCCCGCGCGGCTGCGCAGGAGCGGCTGGCGGAGCTGCGGCTGGCCTCGGGCGAGCACCGGGCGCTTGTCGCCGAGCTGACCGCCGTCGTCGCGGCGTCTCCGCACCGCGAGGCGCCGGCGCTGCTGCTGGCCACCGCGCTCGCACGCAGCGGTCGTTCGGGTGACGCCGCCGACGTGCTCACGGCCCTGCGCAAGCGGCTCGCCGACGACCTCGGCCTCGACCCGTCCCCTGCGGTCGACACGCTGCAGCAGCAGCTGCTCGTGCACGACCCGGCGCTGCAGGGTGCCGCCAGCGTTGTCTCGCGCGGCGCGGTCCCTGCGCAGCACCGCCCGACCGACAGCACGTCGCTGCCGCTACCGCTGACCCCCTTCGTCGGCCGCGAGGCCGAGCTCGCCACCGTCGACGGCGCGCTCGCGCGCAGCAGGCTGGTGACCCTGACCGGCCCCGGGGGCAGCGGCAAGACGCGCGTGGCCCTGGAGACGCTGCGCCGCCTCGACCATGCTGCGCCCGGCGCACCAGACGCCGTCTGGTTCGTGGAGCTGGGCGGCTTGACCGACCCGGCGCTGCTGCTCGACACCCTCGCTCAGTCGCTGGGCGTCATCGAGCGCACGATGGACGACGCCGCGCTGGTGCGGGCGCTCGACGGCCGCCGCGCGCTGCTCGTCCTCGACACCTGCGAGCACGTTGCCGAGCCGGTCGCACACCTGGTCGAGCGGCTGCTGGCCCGCTGTGCCGGGCTCCAGGTGCTCGCCACCAGCCGCGAGGCCCTCGGGCTGCCGGGCGAGGCGGTGCTGCCCGTGCCGCCGCTGCCGCGCAGCGAGGCGGTGGCACTGTTCGCCCAGCGCGCCGAGTCGGCCGCGGGCCGGCCGGTGGTCGACGAGCGAACCCGCTCCACGGTGGAGCACCTGGTCGCGGCGCTCGACGGCATCCCGCTCGCCCTCGAGCTCGCAGCCGCCCGGCTGTCGGTGCTCGGCCTCGACGACGTCGTGTCGCTGCTCGACGACCGCTTCGCCCTGCTGGCGGGGGGCAGCCGCACCGCGCTGCCACGCCACCGCACGCTGCGCGCCGCGGTGCAGTGGAGCCACGACCTGCTCGATCCCGACGAGCGCCGGCTGTTCGCCGCCGCAGGCGTCTTCGCCGGGTCGTTCGACCTCGCGGCCCTGCGGGCAGTGTGCGGACCGGAGGTCGACCCGCCCGCCGTCGGCGTCCTGGCAAGCCTGGCGGCCAAGAGCATGGTGGTCATCTCCGGGGAGGCGGCGACCGGTCGACGCTACCGGCTGCTCGACACGTTGCGCGCCTTCGCCCGCGAGCAGCAGCCCGATCTCGACGCCGAGCTGCCGGCACGGTTGCGGGCCCGCCACCGGGCCTACTACGCCGACCTGGCCGACGTACAGGAGGGCGCCGTGCACGGCCACGGCCGACGCGAGGCGCACGCGGTCCTCCAGGGCGAGCGCGACGAGCTGCGCGCAGCCTTCGCGAGCGCCGTCGCCGACGACGACGCCGTCGTCGCGCTGCGGCTGGTTGCGGCCCAGAGCTGGCACTGGTTCCGCCGTGGGCTGGTCGGCGAGGGCGTGCGCGCCGCGCGTACGGCGCTGGCACTCGCGGATCGGCCGGGCGCCGAGGTCCCCGCCCGCATCGAGGCCGCGGCGGCGCTCGGCGCCGCGACGCTGCACTACCTCGGGGGGCTCGGCGAGGAGGGGCTGGCGCTCGCGGCCCGCGCGGTCGAGGCCAGCGAGCGCAGCGGCAACCCGTCGACGCTCGCCGTCGGGCTCTGCTATGTCGGCTACTGGCAGGCCACCAACGGCGACCTCGGCGCCGCCGTCGCGTCCTTCACCGCCGCCGGCGAGCGGCTGACCGACCTCGAAGCGTGGGCCCGCGCCGAGGTGCTGATGACGCAGGGCCAGCTGCTGCGGGCGCAGGGCGAGCACGTCACCGCCCTTGAGGTGCTGGAGGCCGCGTACGCCGAGGGCAGCGCCTGCGGGCACAGCTGGGCGGCGCTGTCGGCACGCTGGATCGCGGCCAAGGTGCGGCTCGACCTGCGCCAGCCCGAAGCGGCGCGCCAGGTCGCGGCGGACACCGCCCGCGCCTTCCTCGCCGATGGCGACGTGACGAGCACGTGCGCGTGCCTGCTCGTCGGCGCCGCCGCCTCCTCCTCGGCCGGCGACGAACGGGAGGCCGCCGTGCTCTGCGGCGCCCTCGACGCCATCGGCCGCCGCTCTGGCTTCCGACCGGAGGGCATGGATGTCGTCGACGGGCCGCTGCACCGCGCCCGGGTGCGTGAGGGCTTGCTGGCGGAGGAGTACGAGGCGGCCGCCCGCGAGGGCGCCCGCCTGCAGCTGCCCGCGGCCGTCGGGCTGCTCGAGGAGCTGGTCGCCCGGCACGCCGCGCGCCGTCGGTCGCCGGCTGGGGCCGGCTGAGGGCTGGTCACCGCGCGAGCGCGTCGCCGTCGCGCAGCACCCGTAGCGGCGCGTCCGGTCCGGCCAGCTCCCAGGCGTGGCCGGCGCCACGGACCTGCCACACCCCCAAGCCGTGGGTGAGGACCGTCTCTTCGTCGAGGGCGACACCAGCGGGCGCGAGCCCTGCAGCCACCGTCGCTACCAACCGCGAGACCGTGCCCCACTGCGCGGCGTGAACGTCGACGCACGCACCCGGGAGCAGACCGAGGCCAGGCACCACCCGCACCTCGTCGAGGTCCTCTCCCGCCTCCTCGGCGCACACTGCCCGACCCGACAGCCGCCAGCCCCCCACGAGCGCGTGCTCGGCGAGCACAGCGGCGCCGGCGGAGCTGCCGCCGACGACCAGCGTCGAGAGCACCTCGCGGAGAGCGGTCGCCTGCGGGGTCACGGCGGCGGCGTACCCCGGAGTGAGCCCGTGCGCGATGACGACGCCGTCGCACCCGGCCAGGTGCCCGGGCTCGAGCGGCCGGCCGGCGCTGACCGGTACGGCAATCCGCGCGCCCGCTCCCGCGGCGGCGAGCACGCCGTCCCAGCGCGCGAAGGCCGCCTCGGGCTCGTCGTCCTCGAGCACGACCACCGCGACCCGCGGGAGCGCGAACGCCCGCCACAACTGGGGGGACGGGGCGCGGCCCCCACCGTGCAGCAGCACGGTCGGGGCCGCGGTCGACGTGGCGGTGGTCATGCTCGGACCGTGCGCTCGCGCACACCGGCCAGGCTGGCACCGACGAGCCACACCGGTACCGCGAGGCCGGCGAAGTACGGCAGGCCCAGCACCGTGAGGAACACGACGGCACCGAGACCGAGCAGGACCGACAGCGCGCCGAACCAGCGGGGCAGGACGCGCTCGCGGAAGGCGATGACGGCGCTGCCCAGCAGCACGGGGACGAACGCCCACAGCGGCACGTACTGCAGCTGCTCGACGTAGGCGAGCAGCCCGCCGACGCTGTCCTTGACGTACATCGTGTGGTCCATGTGGTCCGGCAATGCGCCACGCACCGCCAGCTTCAGGCCGCCGACGAGCAGGAGCCCGCTGAGGGCCGCCGCAGTCGCGAGCCGGGTGGCGGCGACCAGCAGGTGGCCGGCCGGCAGGCGCTGCTCGAGCCGGCGGGCATAACCGGTGCCGAAGACGACGAGCAGCACCGCTCCGAGGAAGCACAGTGACGCGCCGACCTGCATCTGCACGCCGACCTCGGCCGCGGCGGCGGCCACTGCACTGGCGCCAGCAGCCGCCGTGCGCACGCCTTGGTCGCTGCCGTCGCCGACCATCCCCAAGGTGGGGAAGGCGAACAGGGTGGCGCCGGCGATGGCGCCGGACACGCGCCAGGCGGTCGGGAGGCGGCGGCCGGTCGTGTTGCTGGCTGCGGGGGTAGTGGCTGCGGGGGTAGTTGTCAGGGCACGGCCTACGGCGGCGCCAGTGGTGGTGTCGACAAGAGCGGTCAACGCGATCTCCTGGTGCGATGCGGCGGGCGCTTCCCGCCTGGCAGGGACCACACTGCTGCCAGGAGGCGCCGCGTCTGACGGGCGCGCAGCCGCTGCAACGCCTCTGCTGCGCCCGCCCGCCAGGTCATCACGATGACGGCGGTGCTGGCCGACCAGAAGCGAGGCTGCCACGGCCGCACCGTCAGTGCGGATCGTGCCGGTCGCACGTGCGCAAGCCTCGGGGGTCACCCGCACCTCCGCACCGAGTGCCCGCAGCTGAACGGCGAGTCCCACCTTGGGCTCGACATCGCCACGCGAGCCGTACGTCGACAACAGCACCCGCACGTGGCGTCCCCTGTCCGTACGTCCTGGCGGCGGCCAACGATTTCACGCCCCCCTCGGACACGTCGGAGCTGTCGCAAGGTCGGCCCCGGACCGGCACGCCCGCGGTCCCTGCTCGGTTATGCGACGGCGATGCGGTACTTGCGTCCGAAGTAGCGGCTGATGGCGAGGCAGTCGCTGTCGCGGGCGAGCCCAGCAGCGACGACCAGCCCGAGCAAGGACTGTGAGGAGTTGGCAAGGCCGTCACGGTTGCCGTTGAACAGCAGGCCTTCCAAGGGTGCGGAGCCCGGCCCGGTGATGGCGACCGACTTGACGCCGTTCTTCCAGATGTCGGACATGCTGCCGTTGAACCGGGCCACGACGACGGTCGGGATGTTCTGGTCGATCTTGAGCCCGGAGAAGCCCGGGGTCGCGAAGTTGGCGTTCATGCAGTCCTGCCCCGAGACGGCCCACAGCTTCGAGGGTCCTCTGGTCGACCCGTTGGAGTCGAGCAGTGTCTGCTGCACGGCCCGCGGGATGTGGCACAGGACCACGGTGAACGGCTGGGGCAGCGTCAGCAGCGTGGGGCTGATGGCGAGCACATCGTCGTTCACCCCGTACGGCGGGGTTCCGTCGTAGCCGAACTCCAGCGAGGCGCGACCGTTCTGTCCCCGCAGCAAGTACACCGGCTGCTTGCTGCCGGCGGACTGGGTCAGGGCTTGGGTTCCGCGCACCAGCTCGGGAAGCGTCCCGACGCGGGCCGAGTCAGCAGAGCCGGTCAGGAAGTCAGGCTCGTACCAGGCTGCGATCCCCGGGAAGTCCGTGGACGGCCGGTAGGGACGCGGCGCGAGGGAGACCACCGCGCCATCGCTGAGCATCATCTTCGGAGTGCCGTCGCTCGCGATCCAGAGCGCGGCCCCGTCCGGCGGCGCGGACGCGGGGTCGGCACCGGCGCGCTGCCGGAGCGCGAGCGGGTGGGTCTCAGCGCCCCGGTCGATCATGCGGGTCGCTACCGCGGAGTTCTCGAGCACCTGGATGTCACAGTCGCGCAGGGCCAGCGATCGGGTGAGGGAGTCGACGAAGACCTTGTTGGACAAGGT
>JBHEMB010000336.1:0-7277 GCA_046262855.1 Mycobacteriales bacterium
TCCCGATCAGCTCGCGAGCTGCGCTTGCCCTGGAGCAGGAACGCTGCCAGCACCAGCGGGAGCAGCAGCACGAGGAAGGGTGCTGTGCTGCGCTCGTTCCAGAGGAGCGTCTGCTGCAGGACACCGACGGCGGCGGCGACCGGCACCACGAGCCAGATGTTGACCTGGCGCGCGAAGACCAGGACGACGAGGATCGTCACGAGCGTCGTCGTGTCGAACGCCCCGCTGGCGCCCTGCCCCGTCCCCGCGTTGCGCATGGTCTCGACGATCCCGGCAAAGGCCGACAGCACGCCGGCGAACATCCAGGCCATCGAGCCGATGCTCGCGACGTTGATGCCGAGGGCCTCCGCGCGCTCGGGGTCCTCCGCGGCGCCCCTCAGCGCAACTCCCCGCCGGCTGCGGAGGAAGAGTCCGAGGAACAGGAAGACAAGAACGGCCAGCGCAACAGCCACCACGTCACCGGCCCGGAAGACCTGCAGCCCAACCTCGAACGTGGGATCGGAGAACGGGAGGTTGAAGTTGGACCGCTCGATGTCTCCGGAGAACAACCCACCGGTCAGCCGACCGCCCAGCCCGGCGATGAGCTGGCCGATGCCGATGGTGGCCACCGTCAGGACAAGACGGGGCGCGGTCGAGAAGCGACGGACGAGCAGCAGGTAGACGAGCGCGGCGATGAGCGGCGCCAGGACGAGGGCAAGGAGCAGGCTGATGGCGAAGTTCGCGATCAGCAACCCGTCGAGGCCGGCCGCGTGCAGGTCGGCCAGGAAGGTCTTGGGGTGCGTGGAGTAGAACGCATCGGGGCGCGGCAGCCCCGGCACGCACGGCGCGCAGACGCTCCTCAGCAGCCTGATGCCTGACGAGTGGATCACGAGCTGCGCGAACAGGGTCGCGCTGAGGATGCCGAGCTGGACTTGGGCGAAGTTGATGATCCGGTCGTTGCGCATGACCATGACGAGCCCGAGTGCCTGAATGGAGAACACGCTGCCCGAGACGATTCCGGACACGAGCACGCCCGGCGGAAGGCCGCGCGGAAGCAGTCCCATGCCGAGCACCACGAGCCCCAGCACGACGAGGTCCAGGTGCCTCAGCGGCGCCCGCCAGCTGACCCGCGCACGCCCGCTGGGCGCGTCATCCGCGACCGCAGAGAGCTGCTCCGTCACGTCAAAACCTCGATCTCGCGGCTGGGTCGCGCTCCTGTGATCGCGATCACAAGATTCTCATCGCTCTGGCGCAGCTGTTGCGTCCACGTTGATATCTGCACGTTTCTGCACGGGCAACGTCGGTGCTGCCTCAAAGTTGAACGTTTCCACGCTCCGCCCGCGGATCTTCTAGCCTCCGGCGATCGCTCGATTCAGCACACGCTGAAGCTCGAGGCCCCGGTGCACGTCGCAGGCGTGCGGAGCACCGGTCCGGACAGAAGCGGCGAACTCCCGCCGGACGGTCCCCCAACGATCTTCGTCGGGGACGTCCCAGTCACAGTCGAGCACGCCTCCGGGCGCATACACGCGCAGGCTGTGCGCGCCGGCACCGGTGTGGTGCGCACTCAGCACGGCGTGAGAGAAGGCACCGCTCTCATGGCGGAGGCCGAGCCTCACAAGTCCCTGACAGGTCTGGACCTCGCCGCCCACCGCAGGCCCCAGAATCGTCGTGAACAGGTCGACCACGTGCGGGCCCACATCGGGCAGGACTCCGCCCTCGTGACGCCAAGGCGACTGGGAGAACGGACCAGCCAGGAAGCCGCCCGAGATGTTCTCGTGCGCAGCCCCTGAAGGCTTGAGCGCGCGCGCTTGCGGCAGGAACCGCCGGAGCGCCTCTGTGAACTGGTAGGTCAGCAGCACCATCGTGCTCACCCCCGCCTCGGCCACTGCGTCGGCGAGGAGCTGCGCGGCCTCCACGGAATCCGCGACCGGCTTGTCCAGCAGCAGGTGCTTGCCGGCCTTGGCAGCCTCGGTCGCCATCCTGCCCTGGACCTCCGGGGGTACGGCGAAGGCGACCGCCTCACACGAATCCAGCAGCTCGTCGTAGGTCCCGACCGCTCGCGAGCCGTGCTTGGCCGCCAGCTCCTCGGCGGCCTCAGAGCGCCTGGCCCAGATGCCGACGAGCTGGGTCTCCGGCCCCCCGGACAGCAAGGGGGCGTGTGCCAGCCGCGCCCAAGGACCCGCGCCGACAAGACCGACTCGCACTGGTTGCGTCACGCCCCGCAACCTACGTCGAGGACACACCCAGGATCGTGTGTTCTTCGCGGCGCCCGAAGACGCACATGAAGTGCGACCCCCGACTGCCGGCAAGCGGTAAGCAGAAGGTCGCACGCTTTGTGTGCACTCCGCCCCCAGCTGATCATTGACTTCCGCTTCGACCTGGGCGCGACGGAGGGCTTTCTGCCTGGTCGCGCCGGCGCTGACGGACCCGACGAGGCGTCGGTCATGGCCTACGCACAGCTCAAAGGCGTCGGCTGGGACGCCTACGCCTGGAGCACAAGAGCTAGCGCAACCTCATCGCGTACCGGACGCCGAACCCTCGCTGTCCGTCGGACCCGCTGCGCATTGACCCACGTGTCGCGCGGCGTGTTTTGAGGCCGATCCCGCACTGGACGGCCGGCACGCAGGGCAAGAAGCGGCCGGTCGAGGCCCTCAGGGCCGGCCGAGCGTCGGCAGCAAGGTCTGGTGGGCTCGAGCGTGACGTCCACGGCACGACCTGCAGCGGCATAGACGTGACCACGCGGATCCCGGTCGACGATGCAGCATCAAGCTCGACGGAGGAGGGTCGTGAAGTTCACCAACGGCGCGTGGGCGCTGCGCAAGGGGGTGCGTCTCGCGTGGGTGGTGGAGGGGCTTCAGGCTCGGCTCACACCGGACAGCATCGAGGTGCTCGGCCTGACCCGGAAGATCGCGGGCCGAGGGGACACCCTCAACACCGCGGCAGCGAGCATCGAGCTCACGACGCCGGCTCCCGACGTCATCCGCGTGGTCGCCACGCACCACGCCGGGAGCGCTCCGGCGAGACCGCAGTTCGAGCTGTCCTCGTCCGCGAACACGCCTGTCATCTCCGACTCGCCTCCGCAGATTGCCAGCGGTCGCCTTACAGCGTCGGTGGCAACATCGCCCTGGGAGATCACCTTTACAGGCGACGGGCGACCCCTGACCGGTGGATCCTCACAGCAGCTCGGTATCGCGCAGACGCCACGAGGTGAGTTCATGCTGGGGCGGCTCGACCTCGGCGTCGGGACCCACGTGTACGGATTCGGGGAGCGCTTCACGCCGCTGGTGAAGAACGGGCAGGTGGTCGACATCTGGCAGGAAGACGGCGGCACGAGCAGTGACCTGGCGTACAAGAACGTGCCGTTCTACCTGACGGATGCGGGCTACGGCGTCTTCGTCGACAGCACCAGTCGGGTGTCGTTCGAGGTCGCGACCGAGGCAGTCAACGCGGTGCAGTTCTCCGTGCCGGGCCAGCGCCTTGCCTACACGGTGATCTACGGCCCCAGCCCCAAGGAGATCTTGCGCAAGTACACCGGGCTCACAGGGCGCCCCGCTTTACCGCCGGCCTGGTCGTTCGGTCTGTGGCTGTCGACATCGTTCACCACCTCCTACGACGAGGCGACCGTCACCGCGATGGTCGAAGGCATGGCCGAACGCGACATCCCGATGTCGGTCGTGCACTTCGACTGCTTCTGGATGCGGCCGCTGCAGTGGTGCGACTTCACCTGGGACCCCGAGACCTTCCCCGAACCGGCAGCAATGCTCGGCCGCTTGAAGGCACGCGGTCTGCGCGTCTGCGTGTGGATCAACCCCTACATCGCCCAGGCCTCCGAGCTGTTCGGCGAGGCGATGCGCGATGGGTTCCTGCTCCGCCGACCCGACGGCTCGATCTGGCAGACCGACGACTGGCAAGCCGGCATGGGCATCGTCGACTTCACCAACCCCGACGCTCGCCGCTGGTTCCAGGACAAGCTGCGACCGCTTCTCGACATGGGGGTCGACGCCTTCAAGACCGACTTCGGCGAGCGGGTCCCGACCGACGTCGTCTACGCCGACGGATCCGACCCGGAAAGGATGCACAACTACTACACCCAGCTGTACAACCAGACCGTCTTCGAGCTGCTCGCGGCCGAGCGCGGTCCAGGCGAGGCTGTGCTCTTCGCGCGCAGCGCGACAGCAGGCGGCCAGAAGTACCCGGTGCACTGGGGAGGTGACAACCGCTCCACATTGCCCTCCATGGCCGAGACGCTGCGGGGCGGCCTGTCCCTCGCACTGTCAGGCTTCGGCTTCTGGAGCCACGACATCGGTGGGTTCGAGGGCACCCCCGACCCCATCGTGTTCAAGCGCTGGCTCGCCTTCGGCCTGCTGTCCTCGCACAGCCGGCTGCACGGCAACGACTCGGCCCGCGTGCCCTGGCTGTACGACGACGAGGCCGTCGCCATCACGCGCGACTTCGCAAGGTTGAAGAACCGCCTGATGCCGTACCTGTTCCAGGCCGCTGTCGAGGCGCACGCCGATGGCATCCCGGTGCTGCGCCCCCTGCTGCTCGAGTTCCCCGACGACCGCACCGCTACGCTCGTCGAGACGCAGTACCTGCTGGGGCCTGCGCTCATGGTGGCGCCGGTGATGACCTCTGACGGCAGAGTGGACCTCTACGTCCCTGACGGCGTCTGGACCGACCTGCTCAGCGGGGAGGAGCTTCATGGACCCCGCTGGCATCGCGCGGTGCACCCTCTGAGATCCCTACCTCTGCTGGTGCGACCGGGCTCGGTGATCCCCACCGGCGCCCGGGACGACCGGCCGGACTACGACTACACGGCGGGAGTCACGCTCAGGATCACCCGGCCGGGAGAGGGACTGCGCGAGCGCACGTCCATTCCTGCCCACGACGGCTCGGACGCCGCCGTGTTCATCACCGCGATGGCTGCCGGACGCCTGACCGTCACGTCCGACGGGCGCGCCACCTCTTGGTCTGTCCTGCTCATCGGAGTCGGTGACGTGACACCGACGGACGACGCGATGATCACCCGGACAACAGAGGGATGGCTCATCACGCCCGACCAGGATGCGGTCCTGGTTTCGGTTGGCCTGACGTCGAGCGTTGCGGAGGTATGAGGTCGCGCCGAACGCGTGACCGCTGAGCGAGCCAGGGCCGCCATGCGTGGAAGTGGCAAGCAGAAGATCGAACGTTTTTCTGCAATTCGTCCGTACCGTAGATGGGGTCTTCCGATTCGGTGTCAGCAAGACGCCCGGCCTCCCGCCTGGATGCGCGGACGAGGCGACCCAGCACTCTCGAGGAGCGCCCGATGTCCCGTTCACCTGCTCTGTCGGCACGCCGCCCCATGACCCTCGCGGCTGCCGCGGCGGCAGCCGGCCTGCTCACGGCGGTGGCACCGTTCGCGCACGCCGGCAGCGCCAAGGCCAAGGGCTTTCACGTGTCGGGAAGCACCCTGCTCGACGCGAACGACAAGCCCTTCGTCATGCGCGGCGTCAACATCCAGAACGTGACCAGCCCCGGCGCCACCGCGCAGGCCCTGAACGACATCGCCAAGGCAGGCGCCAACACAGTCCGCATGACGGTCACCGCAAAGGTGAACACCGACGGCTCCGACAACGGCAGCAGTGCCAAGGACCTCACGAAGATCATCGCGCAGTGCAAGAAGGTGAAGCTGATCTGCGTGTTCGTCGACCAGGACACCAGCGGGTATGGCGAGTCGGGATCCAGTGCCGTCACACTTTCACAGGCGGCCACGTACTGGCAGTCGGTGAAGAGCGCCTTCGCCGGGCAGGAGGCCTACACCGCCATCGACATCGGTGAGCTGCCCTACGGCAGCACCATGGCCAGCCAGTGGACCAACGAAGCGACGGCAGCCGTCAAGGCGATGCGCGCCGGCGGCTTCAAGCAGACGCTGCTGCTGACCGGGCCGGACTACGGCGAGGACGTCTCTGGCGTGATGCGCACCAACGCCGCGAAGGTGTTCGCGGCCGACGCGCTACGCAACACGGTCTTCTCGGTCGCCATGTACTCCAACTACTACAACGCAGCCAAGGTGAAGGCCTACGGCGACGCCTACATCGTCCGCAAGCTGCCCCTTGTCATCGGCGAGTTCTCCTGGGCCTACCTACCGTGGGGCTTCTGGAACGCCACCTCGGGAGGTGCGGACGGACCCGATGAGGCAGCGATCATGGCGTACGCGCAGCAAAAGGGCATCGGGTGGAACGCCTACGCCTGGACCGGAAGCAGCACCGAGAAGGCGTACGACGACATGGTGATCGCCGGCAACGCCGCGGCCCAGACCCCCTGGTACGGAACGGTAGTCACGGGCGCGAACGGCTTGAAGGCGACCTCGCAACCAGCGTCGGTCTACCAGGGCGGCCGCTGACGTCGATTCGGCGCGCCGCAGCGGGCGGGTCACTATCGTTGGTCGGCGTCGCGTGCCGCTTGTTGCTCGGACCCTCACTTCCTTCGACAGTCTGTTCGGCGCTGCCGGGACTCGCAGCGCTCGCCATGATCGGCTGTCTGATCCACGTCAACCGGGCGGAGAAGTAGCCCCGCACGCCGCGCTGATGGGTTGCTGAGCGTCAGTAGCAGGTCTGGTGGGGCTGCACCTCGTACGCCGACAGCACTATCCGACCTACATCGACACGACGGTTGACCGGCGGGACGACCTACTACTGCCGGAGAGCGGCCGTCAACGCCAACGGGCGGGTGCCGTCTCGAACGAGGCCAGCGCGACGCCGAGGCGATCGAACAAGTGGTCAGCAGGCTCGTACAACTCGGTGTGCCGGATCCTGCAGCCTTCCGCGAGAACGCCGTGTTCGTGAACGTCGCCCTACCGTCTTCAGATGATGTGCGTGGCTTCGTTGCGGTCGCGAATCATGGCCTCGTTGGCTCTGGTCGTGGCCACGGCGTGCACCAGCGCGACGTCGACCGCAGAGCCGCTGCCAGCGCTGCCGACGGACCAGACCGCACCGAGCTTGCACGTGGCCGGCAACCGCCTGGTCGACGCCGACAACAGGCCGGTCGTCTTGCATGGCGTCAACCGCTCGGGGCCGGAGTTCGCCTGCCATCCCCCGTCGGGGATCGGCGGTCGCGTCTTTGACGGCCCGTCCGACGACGCGTCCGTCGCAGCCATCGCGTCGTGGACCGGGGTCAACACCGTCCGGGTACCGCTCAACGAGGACTGCTGGCTCGGGCTGCGAGGCGCTGACCCGACCGTGTCAGGGCCGATCTACCAACTGGCGATCCAGCAGTATGTCCACACGCTCCACCGGCACGGACTGGTCGCCATCCTCGAC
>JBHEMB010000337.1:0-3067 GCA_046262855.1 Mycobacteriales bacterium
GCAGGTCGAGCAGGCCGGCCAGCACGTCCGAGACACCGCCCGGATGCGCGCGGTCGGCGTTGGTGTGGGCGACGAGCAGCCCGCACCCCCCGGTCAGCAGCGCATGGACGACGCGGCCCTTAGGGTCGTCGGCGGCGACGCTCGTCGTGCCCCCGAGGTAGAGCGGGTGGTGCGCGACGAGCAGCTGGTGTCCGCCCTCGAGTGCCTCGTGGGTGATCACCTCGACCGGGTCGACGGCGAACAGAACGCTCGAGACGAGAGCCGACGGGTCCCCGCAGACCAGGCCGACCGCGTCCCACGGCTCCGCGAGTGCAGGCGGGTAGAGCGTCTCGAGGGCGGCGACGACGTCGCCGAGGGTCGCGCTCACGGGCCGAACCCTAAGCGGAGCGGTCCTCCACGCTCGCCGCCACCTTGTCGAGCATCTGCTCCGGCGTCAGGCGGAAGGCGCCTGCGGCGATGTCGAGCAGCACCGCGCCGAGGGCGACGATCGACATCGTCATCTCCTCGGGCTCGGCGCGGGCGGCGGTCATGAGCGCGGAGTGCGACCCCGGGCTGCTCTTCACGTAGGCCCGCACCAGCTCGAAGTGCCGCGCGAAGGTCTCGGGTGCGGGTGCGATCTCACTGCCTGGACGATCCACGGGCCCGACGCTAAACGGCGGTTCCGCTCGCGTCGAGGTAAGACACGCCTCACCTCACCGGGACATGCGCAGTGGACTCAGACGGGATCGAACCGCCGACCTTCGCCTTGTAAGGGCGCTGCTCTACCAGCTGAGCTATGAGTCCGCGCCCTAGAGGCTAGCCAGGATCTTCTTGTACTCGTCCTGGTCGCGCGCGTCCGGGATCGCGTTGACGACCTTGTAGGCGACCTTGCCGGCCTTGTCGACGATGAACGTGCCGCGCAGCGCGAGCCCGCTGTTCTCGTCGAGGACGCCGTACGCCTTGGCGACCCCACCGTGCGGCCAGAAGTCGGCGAGCAGCGGGAACGCATAGCCCTGCTCCTTCGCCCACTGGGCGTGCACCGGCGTCGAGTCGACGCTGATCGCGAGCGTGACCGTGTCGTCGTTGCTGAAGTCCGCGATCTCGTCCCGGACCGCGCACAGCTCGCCCTGGCACACGCCGGTGAAGCTCAGGGGGTAGAAGATCACGACCACGTTCTTCTCGCCGCGGAAGCTGCTCAGCCTGACGGGCTTGCGGTCCTGGTCGCGAAGCTCGAAGTCCGGTGCTTCGTCGCCGACGTCCACCATGCGCAGATCTCCTCGTGGCTCAGGCCTATGACCACGCGCATGCTAGGTGCCCCACGTTCTCTCACCGAGCCGCGGGGCCAGGGACCCCCCTGTCGGCCCTGCGACTTTTGCACGCGAGTTCGCGAGCAAAAGTCGCAGGAGCCCCAACTACTCCCCGGGCCGGGGCTCCACGAGCAGCGCCACCTGCGCGCCGCGGACCCGGGTCAGCACGACAGTGGCCTCCTCGGTCCCGCTCAGCCGCAGCTGCCGGCGGAACTGCTCGGGCTCGACCGCCGTACCCCGCTTCTTGATCGTGACCACGCCGACCCCGCGAAGCCGCTCACGCAGCCGCTTCAGCGAGAACGGCATCACCTCGAGCACCTCGTACCAGCGGCCGAAGGGGGTCGGCACCGCCACATCGGCTGAGACGTAAGCGATCGAGGCGTCCAGCAGCCAGCCGCCGACGGCCTCGCACACCTCGGCGACGAGGTGCGCGCGGATCACGGCACCGTCCGGCTCGAGCAGGAACCGCCCGGGGGCGGAGACGGTCGCCACCGCACCCGCGCCCGTCAGCTGGGCGCCGGACGGGAGCAGCGTCGCCGTCATCCGGGTGCCGCGCCGGGTCGCGCCGCGCCACAGCATCGCCTCCTTCACGTCGCCCTCGAGCGACACCAGCTCGACCTCCACGTCGGCCGGCAGCAGGTCGTAGTCGATACCCGGCGCGACCTTCACGCCCAGTCCTGTGACGTCCCAGCCGAGGACCTGGTCCAGCGGCGGAGACCACGCGCGGGGGTCGAAGCCGCGCCGGCCCCCGGTACGGCGGGCAGGGTCGGCGAACACCCAGCCGCGCGGCTCCAGCTTCGTGACATCCGCGCAGGCGACCGGCGCGCCGGTGTTCGCCCGGGCCAGCAGGCAGCGGGCGAGATCGAGGTCGATACCGATGCCGCGCGCACCGAACGCCAGCAGGTCACCGCCCACCGAGCAGCCGAGGTCCAGAACTCGCGGCGCGGCGTCGAAGCGGCGCGCGTGATGGCGGGCGACCGCCCTCGGCGTCGACTGCTCGAGCGCCTCGGCCGTCCACCACAAGCGGTCGCCGTCGGGGTGCTTGGCCAGCGCCCGCCCGCGCAGCCGCACCTGCTCCAGGGCGAGCCGCCCCGCCTCGCCGAACGGCCGCATCGCTTCCGCGGCGGGGATCGGGTCGAGGTCGAGCGACGCAGCGTGCTCGACCGCGGCGCGGCCCTCGTCCGAGAGCAGCAGCCTCGCCTGCGAGGGCGTCAGCGGCGCTGCTTGGCCCGCGCGGCCTTCGGGGAGACCAGCCGGGTGCCGGACCACTCCGGAGCAGCGCTGGTGCTGCGGGTGCTGGACAGGCCCGCGGTCGGCGCGGCCTCGTCGATGTCGGACGGCTCGACGTGCCCGTCGCGGCCCGCCTTCGGGGTCAGCAGCCAGACGACACCGCTGTCCCCGAGGTTGGTGAGCGAGTCGACAAGGGCGTCCACCAGGTCACCGTCCTCGTCGCGCCACCACAGGAGCACGACGTCGACCACCTCGTCGGTGTCGTCTCCGTAGATCAACTCGGTGCCGGTACGGGAGGCGACATCGCCGAGCAGGTCGTCGTCGACCTCGTCGGTGTCCCCCAGCACCTGCACGACCTGGCCCTCTTGGATGCCCAAGCGCTCGGCCAGACCGCGTGGCGCGGTCTGGTCCGCGGACGTGCTCACCTCAGTCACTCCCACTCTCTTGACCGCCCACGAACGTGCGCGTGTGCAGGTAGTCCACCGAACCCCACCCGTTTGGGCAAGTCCCTAGCCGCGCAGGAAGCTGAGTCGCACGTCACGCTCCGCATT
>JBHEMB010000338.1:0-3821 GCA_046262855.1 Mycobacteriales bacterium
GATCCGAGCACGGCCCGGCGATCACCTTCGAGGTCACCGCGCCCACGCCGGGTAGCTATGGGCTCTTCCTCGACTTCAAGCACGACGGAGTGGTGCGCACCGCGGCGTACGTCCTCCGGGCTGACGAGAAGGGACAGAGTCATGGCTGAGCTGGGCGCGACCTCGCTGGCAGTCGTTGCGCCCGCTGGCGAGACGCGGCAGGTCGAGCTGGCCATCGGTGGGATGACGTGCGCCTCGTGCGCAGCGCGTATCGAGAAGCGGCTGAACAAGCTGGAGGGGGTGACCGCGACAGTCAACTACGCGACGGAGAAGGCGCGGGTCACCGCGGCAGCGGGGACCACGACCGAGGCGCTGGTGTCCGCGGTGGAGCAGGCCGGCTACACCGCCCGGCTGCCGGAGCCCCCGGGGCCGAGAGCCGACGCCGGGACCGGCGAGGCGCAGGGCGATGACCCGGTCCGGCGCCTGCGGGAACGGCTGGCCGTGGCGGCGCCCCTGACGATCCCCGTCGTCGCGATGGCCATGGTCCCGGCGCTGCAGTTCCCGAACTGGCAGTGGCTGTCCCTCACCCTCGCGAGCCCGGTGGTGCTGTGGGGGGCCTGGCCGTTTCACAAGGCGGCCTGGACCAACCTGCGGCACGCGGCTGCCACCATGGACACGCTGATCTCGCTGGGCACGCTCGCCGCGCTTTCCTGGTCGGTCTACGCCCTGTTCTGGGGCACGGCCGGGGAGCCGGGCATGACGCATCCCTTCCGGCTGACCATCGAGCGCACCGACGGCTCCGGCAACATCTACCTGGAGGCGGCGGCAGGGGTCACCACGTTCATCCTTGCGGGGCGCTACTTCGAGGCCCGCTCCAAGCGCCGTGCCGGTGCAGCGCTGAGGGCCCTGCTCGAGCTGGGCGCCAAGGAAGTCTCCGTGGTGCGCCAGGGCGTCGAGCAGCGCGTACCTGTCGACGACCTGGCAGCCGGGGACCTGTTCGTCGTACGGCCTGGCGAGAAGGTCGCCGCCGACGGCGTCATCACGGAGGGCAGCTCCGCGGTGGACGCCTCGATGCTCACCGGTGAGTCCGTGCCGGTCGAGGTCGGCCCCGGAGACAGCGTCGTCGGCGCCACCATCAACGCCTCCGGCCGCCTGGTGGTCCAGGCCACCCGCGTCGGAGCGGACACGCAGCTCGCTCAGATGGCGCGGCTCGTGGAGGCCGCGCAGAACGGCAAGGCTGAGATGCAGCGCCTTGCCGACCGCATCTCTGGCGTCTTCGTCCCAGTCGTCATCGCACTGTCCGTCGCGACACTTGGCTTCTGGGTGGGTGCGGGAGCCGGCTGGGCCGCGGCCTTCACCGCCGCGGTCGCCGTCCTCATCGTCGCGTGTCCCTGCGCGCTTGGCCTGGCCACGCCGACCGCCTTGATGGTGGGCACCGGCCGGGGCGCCCAGCTCGGCATCCTCATCAAGGGACCGGAGGTGCTCGAGAGCACCCGGCGGGTCGATACTGTGCTGCTCGACAAGACGGGCACGGTGACGATCGGGCAGATGCCGCTACTGGACGTGGTCGCCGCAGAGGGCGAGGACGCCAACCGGGTCCTGCGCCTGGCAGGAGCGCTGGAGCGCGCGTCAGAGCACCCCATCGCCCGCGCTATCACCGAGTCAGCAGCCGCGGCTGGCAGCCTCCCGGCGGTCGAGGGCTTCCGGAGCACCGACGGGCTCGGCGTGTCGGGAATGGTCGAAGGCCACGCGGTCCTCGTCGGGCGGCGGCGCCTGCTGGCTGACTGGTCCGTCACTCTGCCCGGTGACGTGGACCGGGCCCTGGCGGCAGCGGAGGCAGCCGGCAAGACCGCCGTGGTCGTCGCCTGGGACGGCGTGACACGAGGCGTCCTGCTCGTCGCTGACGCCGTCAAGACGAGCTCCGCGGAGGCCGTCCGGCAGCTCCGTGCGCTCGGGCTGACTCCCGTACTCCTGACCGGCGACAACCGCAGCGTCGCCCGCGCGGTCGCTGCCCAGGTGGGCATCGACGAGGTCGTCGCCGAGGTGCTGCCCGCGGGGAAGGTCGACGTCGTCAGACAACTCCAGCAGCAGGGCAAGGTCGTGGCGATGGTCGGTGACGGCGTGAACGATGCAGCCGCACTGGCTCAAGCCGACCTCGGGCTCGCCATGGGCACCGGCGCCGACGTGGCCATCGAGGCGAGCGACCTGACGCTGGTGCGCGGGGACCTGCGGGCAGCGGCCGACGCGATTCGCCTCGCGCGCAGGACACTGGGCACCATCAAGGGAAACCTCTTCTGGGCGTTCGCCTACAACGTGGCGGCTCTGCCGCTCGCGGCTGCGGGCTTGCTCAACCCCATGATCGCCGGCGCGGCCATGGCTTTCTCCTCAGTGTTCGTGGTGGCCAACAGCCTCCGGCTGCGTCGCTTTCGCCCCCTGACCGTCGCCTCTCGAGAGGTCCTCCCATAACGACCGGGAGGTCCACGGCGGACGCGACGAGCGGCCTCGCCGGGGTGCGAGCACCTCGCCAGGTGGTTGTCGTGCTCTTCGATGGCGTCCAACCCCTCGACGTGGCCGGGCCGGTGGACGTGCTCACATCCGCAGCCCGCTTCGCCGGTAGCCCGGCGGCTCCGCCGTACGTGGTCCGCACCGCCTCCTGGGGAGGTGAGACCGTCGAGTGTGCGGGTGGGCTGCGCCTGGTCCCCGACCTCGACGTGCTCGACGTGCAGGCCCCAGACATCCTCCTGGTGCCCGGCGGGCCCGGCGTGGAGCTCGCTGCCGGCCGCCTGGCGGGCTGGCTCCGCGAGCGGGCCGGCACCGCCCGGCGGGTCGTGTCGGTGTGCACCGGCGCCTACCTTCTGGCCGAGGCCGGCCTGCTCGACGGCCGACGGGCGACCACGCATTGGGATTCCTGCGCCGAGCTGGCCCGTCGGCACCCCGAGGTGCGGGTCGACCCCAGCCCGATCTTCGTCCGGGACGGGACGGTCTTCACCTCGGCAGGGGTGACGGCGGGCATCGACCTCGCCCTGGCCCTGGTCGAAGACGATCTCGGACCCGCCGTGGCGCACGAGATCGCCCGGTTGCTGGTCGTTTACCTACGCCGGCCAGGCAGCCAGGCTCAGGTGAGCGTGCAGCTCGCCACGCAGGTCGCGAGCTCCGAGCCACTGCGCGAGGTGCAGTACTGGGCAGCGGCCAACCTGGCCGCCGACCTGTCCGTCCCGGCCCTGGCCGAGCGCGCTGCCTTGTCGACGCGCCAGTTCGCCCGGGCATTCCGTGACCAGGTCGGCGTCACGCCTGGTCGCTACGTGGAGCTGATCCGGCTCGAGGCTGCACAGCGCCTGCTCACCGACTCCACCGAGGGCGTCCTGCGCATCGCGCACCGCTGCGGGTACGGCACGCCCGAGGCGATGCGCCGGGCCTTCCTCCGCGACCTCGGCATGTCACCGACGGAGTACCGCCACTCCTTCGCCCAGGCGCAGCCGACGCTCTGACACGTCAGCGATCATGCCGTTGAGATGCCCTGTGAGTCGGGTGAACGCACGGTCCGCGGTCGGCACGATCTGTGCGAACTCGACCCAGGCGTGGACGAGATCGAGGTCGAGCTGCACGATCACCGGCACACCTTCGTCCTGCAAGCGCCGCGCGTACGCTTCTTCGGAGGACCGGAGCAGATCATGGCCGGGGATGGCGATGACCGCCGGCGGCAGCCCGGCCAGCGTTGGGGCGCGGCCGGGCAGCGCATGAGGCGAGCCGACAGCGGCACCCGTGCTTGCGTAGCGGCCGAGCAGGAAAAGCAGATCTGAGGGGCTCATGAGCGCACCCTCGGCGGGCGTGGCCATGCTCGG
>JBHEMB010000339.1:0-3383 GCA_046262855.1 Mycobacteriales bacterium
GTGGAGCAGGGGTGGACGGTCCGTTGGCGCCGTTCGCAGTCGAGATCGGTGTGGCGCTGGTTGCTGAGGGCTACACGATGCAACGGGCACGGTTGTTGTTGGGGCTCACGAGCGAGGTGAGCCACTGGTTGGGGACGCGTGGCCTAGAGGTCGGGGACCTCACCGAGAAGGTGATCGACGAGTTCTTCGCGACGCGCGCAGCGAGCCGCTCCAGGTGCCGGACAGCGCGCTCGATGCAGCCGATCATGGCGCAGCTGCGTCGGCTTGGTGTGGTGCCCGCGGCGCTCCGGGTCGCCTCGGGGCGCACCGACGCCGAAGACAGGTTGCTCGATTGCTATCGATGCTGGTGCGTCGCGCAACGTGGGCTCACCTCGGCGACAGCGGACGAGTACGTCAAGCGGGTCGTGGTGTTTGTTGCGCTGTGGCGCCCGGATGCGAACTTCGTTGCCGCCGATCTGGACGGTCGTGCGATCCTGGCCACCATTCGAGCGGCCGCCGACACGATGCCGGCCCCCTCGCTTCGCTGCATGGTGACAGCGCTCCGCTCGTTCTTGCGGTTCCTGCACGCCACGGGTCGGACCCCGACGTCGCTGGTGGCAGCTGTCCCAGCGCTCAAGACGTGGCCACGCACCGCGCTGCCGTCGACGCTGCCGGCAGCTGACACCAGGCGGCTGGCTGGTGGCCGGTTGCGACATCGCAACGGCGAGGGGACGGCGAGACGCCGCGATCCTGCTCGTACTGCTCCGCCTCGGCTTGCGTGCCAGCGAGGTTGCTCGCCTCGAGTTGGACGACATCGACTGGCGGCGGGGGGAGGTGACCATCAGGGGCAAAGGAGGCCGCAGCGATCAGATGCCGCTGCCGGTGGAAGTCGGTGAGGCGATCGTCACCTATCTCCGCGACGGCAGACCGTCAAGCTCGAGCCGGTCGGTGTTCTTGACCGTCACGGCACCGATCAGGACGCTGTCGCCCGACGGCATCGGGCTCATGGTGTACCGGGCCTGTGAGCGAACGGGTGTTGCGCGGGCCGGCCCGCACGCGCTGCGTCGCACGCTGGCGACCGAGACCCTGCGCGCCGGCGCGCCGATGTCGGAGGTCCCCCAGCTGCTCCGCCACGCCGATCAGGCCACGTCGTCGATCTACGCGGCTGCCGACGCCGCGGCGGTGGCGGCGCTGGCCCAGCCATGGCCGGAGGTGCGGGGATGAACAACCTGACCCTGCGGCACGCGGCCGATGACTACCTCGCCCTGCGCCGCTCCTTCGGCTACCGGCTCGAGGGCCACGACGGCCCGTTGGCGGACTTTGTCACGCACCTCGACCGGGCCGGGCTGGATACGGTGACGGTCGAGGCGGCGCTGGCCTGGGCGGTTGAGCCCGCGGCCACCCCCTTGCGCCACGCGCAGCGCCTGAGCATCGCCCGGGGTTTCGCCACCTACCTGCAGTCGCTCGACCCTCGCTGCGAAGTGCCTCCCCGAAGTCTTCTCCCCGGGGGCCGCAGGCGCGTCCCGCCCCACATCTACACCGCCGACGAGATCTCCAAGCTGCTGGTCCAGAGCCGTCGCCTGATGCCGCTGCTGCGCGCCGCCACGATGGAGACCGTCCTCGGTCTGTTGGTGGTGACCGGCATGCGCTCAGGAGAAGCGGTGCGCCTCAACCGAGGCGACGTCGACCTCGACGCTGGCCGACTGAGGATCGTCGCGACGAAGTTCAACAAGTCCAGGGAGCTGGCACTGCATCCCACCGCCGTGGAGGCATTGGCGACCTACGGGCATCTGCGCGATCGCCACTGGCCGCACCCAGCGGCCGCGGGCTTCTTCGTGTCGGGCACCGGCCGGCGGCTGAGCCAGAGCAGCCTCAACCAGACCTTCGGCGAACTCGTGCGCCGAGCCGGGCTCGAGCCCCCACCCGGGTCAAGGGCACGGCGCCCCAGACCGCATGACGTCCGCCACAGCTTTGCCGTGGCGACCCTGATCCGCTGGCACCGCACCGGCCAAGACGTCCAGGCGCTGCTACCAGCGTTGTCAGCCCAACTCGGCCACGTCGATCCGGCATCCACCTACTGGTACTTGACCGCCGTCCCGGAGCTGTTGGCCCTGGCCAGCGAACGGGTCCAAAACACGAGGGCGGTGTCGCAATGACCGCCGTCGCCCCCACCCTGCAGGCCTTCTTCGTGAGCCGGCTCGGCCGCCAGCGAGGGGCCAGCCCCCAGACCGTGGACTCCTACCGCCACGCCTTCCGGCTGCTGCTCGCCTACGCCGAGACCCAGACCGGCAAGAAGCCCTCCCAGCTGGACATGGCCGACCTCGACGCCGCGCTGGTGAGCGGCTTCCTCGACCACCTCCAAGACGATCGAGCCAACAGCGTCGCCTCCCGCAACACCCGCCTCGCCGCCGTCCACTCCTTCTTCCACTTCGCTTCCTACCGTCACCCCGAGCACGCCGAGACGATCCAACAGGTGCTGGCCATCCCCCGGAAGAAGAACCAGAGCGTCCCGCGCTCCTTCCTCGCCAGCGCCGAGATGGACGCCCTCGTCTCTGCGCCCGACCTCTCCACCTGGTGCGGCCGCCGTGACCACGTGCTGCTCGTCGTCGCTCTGCGGACCGGTCTTCGCCTCTCCGAACTCACCGGACTGCGCTGCCGAGACGTCGTGTTGGGCCCCGCCGCGCACGTCAAGTGCCTGGGCAAGGGCCGCAAGCGCCGGGACACTCCCCTCGACCAACCCACCGTGAAGCTTCTGCGCTCCTGGCTAGGCGAACGTCAAGGTGAAACCGATGACGCACTGTTTCCCTCACGGCGCGGCGGTCGACTCAGTCCCGACGCCGTGCAGCGCCTGGTCGCCAAGCACGTCGCTGCCGCCAGCGGCACCTGCCCCAGCCTGGCCAACAAACACGTCAGCGCCCACAACCTCCGCCACAGCTGCGCGATGGACCTCCTCCGGAACGGCCTCGACGTCGCAGTCCTCGCCATGTGGCTCGGCCACGAGAAACTCGAATCGGTCAACGCCTACATCAACGCTGATCCGACGCTGAAAGAGCGGGCGCTCGATCGTCAGTCCCCGCTCAACCCCGCCGTCAAACCGGGACGCTACAAGCCCTCAGACCAGTTGCTCGCCTTCCTGGAGAACCTCTAATAATGCCGCGTCGGCGGCCGATGGGCTGCCGATCACCCCCTTCCCAGCAGGGCGCGGACCGCCGTCCCGGCCCCTACGCGGCGTTACGGGAAGCTCGGCGTTGAAGGCGCACGTCAGCGTCGACCCCGACTCCGAGCTCATCGACGAGGTCGTGGTCACCCCGGCCAACGCCCACGATGCCACCGCGGTGGTGGATCTGCTCGCCCCGGTGGCAGACGACGAGGCCAAACCCACCGTCATGGGCGACTCGGCCTAC
>JBHEMB010000340.1:0-8288 GCA_046262855.1 Mycobacteriales bacterium
CCGTCGTCGCCGGCGAGGTGTGCGGGCCTGCGCGGGCGCCCGGCGGTGGCATCCCGCACACCGCTCATCGGCTCTCCTCGATGGCGTGCCCGTGGACGGTGAGCGAGAACGCGCCGGTCGGGAGGAACACGATCGGCATCGGCCCGGAGCACTGGACGTCCACGACGACCTGGCCGTGCAGGTCCTCCCCGTCCACCGGAACACAGGTCATCGACGCGGCCACGCGGTCACCGAGTGCGTCCGCAATGACCCGCTTCGCCCGGTCGGCCCCCTCCTCCGGTGTCCGGTCGGCGTTGGCTCCGTACCGCGCCCCCTCCGCCGCCGACGCGACGAGCACGTTGCGCACGTGCAGCACGACACCGACCTCGAAGACGACGAGGAACAGCGTGACGAGCAGGACGCTGACCAGGACGAACTCGACGACGGCCGCACCGTCATCGCACCGTCTCATCTCAGGGTGACTTCACCGAGTTCAGCGCGGACTTGAGGATGCTCGAGAGCTGGTCGCTCGCCACGCCCCACACCAGGGTGACGAGACCCGCGGTCATGATCGTGATGAGCACCCAGCCCGGGATGTCCCCGCGGTCGCCGTCCTCGGCCAGCCGGCGCGCCTGCCACCGCACGGCGAGCTTCGACAAGGTCATGAGTCCTCCTTGAGAGCCGGGCATGCTGCCCGCGACCGTCCTGCTCCGTCCGGGTGCGTCATCCGGCGACCAACCGCAGCCCGTAGAACCCAGGGAACAGCGCGAACAGCACCGTCACGGGAAGCACGAGGAACACCACCGGCACCATCATCCCGATCTCGCGGCGCCCGGCGGACTCGAGCAGCTGGCGTTTGCCCGCCTCCCTGACGTCGACCGCTTGGGCCCTGAGCACGTCGGCGAGCGGCGTTCCTCGCTCGACGGCGATGGCGACGCCGTCCACGAACCGCGCGAGCGGAGCCAGCGAGGTGCGCCGCGCGATTCCGTCGAGGGACTGCACCAGGGACGCGCCGGCGCGGGCCTCGGCCAGAGCGCGCCCGAGCTCCTTCGCCAGCTCGCCACCGGAGATGCGGGTGACTCTCTCGAGGGCGCCGACCGCGCCTTCGCCGGCGGTGACAGCCAAGGCGAGCAGTTCCGCGATCGTCGGGAACTCCTCGAGCATCCGTTCCTCGCGCCGCTGCACCTCCCTGGTCAGCCAGCGGTCGCGCCCCAGCACCCCCAGCACGGTGAACAGACCGGCACTGGCCAGCAACGCGACCGGGCTGGTCCCGGACCCGGAGAGCACGGACAGCAGCGCCAACCCGAAGGCCGCTGCGAGCCCGATGAAGCCCCAGAGCACCTGCTCCGCGCGGAACTGCTCCACCGTCAGGTCGGCGCCGGCCTGCTCGAGCCGCCGGCGCACCGAGGTCAGGCCACCCACCCAGCGCTCGACGGTCGAGCTGAGATCGCCGAGCATCGGCCCGAGCAGCCGCTCGAAGGTCGGAAAGGGCGTGAGCGCGGGGCGCTCGGTGGGCAGGCGCGCGGGGCGCTCGGTGAGCAGCCGCGACGGGCTCGGGGTGTCACGCAGGTACGGCGAGAGGCGGACGTCCAGCCGGGGCTTGCGGCTGAGCGGCGTACCGGTCACCGCCAGGAACAGCCCGGTGCCCGCGAGCGCGCCGAGGCCCGTGCCGGCCAGTGCCGCACTCATCGGAGCACCCGCCGCTCCATGGGCAGCTTCGCGATCCGGATCATCACGCGGTAGGCCACGAAGCTGACGCCACCGCCGGCCACGAGCACCAGCGCACCGGCGGCCGTGTTGTACGCCGCGACGGCACTCGGCTGCGTCGAGAGCAGGAGCAGCAGGATCCACGGAGCGGCCAGCGCGAGGCGGGCTGCGTTGACGGTCCAGCCCTGCCGCGTCTCGAGCTCGGCTCGGGTCCGGGCATCCTCCCGGAGAAAGCCGCTGAGCGTCCGCAACAGCCGGCCGAGGTCCGTGCCGCCCACCTCGCGCGCCATCCGCAGGGCCTCGACGACGCGGTCGCCGACCGGGTCGGCGAGGTTGGCCTTCAGCCGGTCCAGCGACTCGGCGAAGCGGCCCGTGGCGCGGTAGTCCTCTCCGAACCGCCGGAACGGGCCGCGCAGCTGCTCGGGACCTCGCACTCCCAGCTGGGCAAGAGCCTCCGGCAGCGACAGCCCTGCCCGGACGCCGCTGGCCAGGTTGTCGACCGCTTCGGGCCACACCTCACGCAGCTCCACTGTCCGCTGCGCGCGCCGCCGACGTACGAGGGTGACAGGGAGCAGGCCGGCGAAGCCGCCGAACGCCAGACCGATGACGAACACTCGGCTGGTGCCGACCACGAGCACGAAGACGACGACGCCGAGCGCGAACGATGCAGTCAGCAGTTGGTGCGGAGAGACGCCCTCGATGCCTGCTTGCACGAGCAGCTCGCGGGACCGGTCCTGCCAACCGGTCCCCGCGTTCTTGGGCTTCGGTGGCGACGTGCGGGCGCGGTGGACGAGCAGCAGGCCGATGCCGAGGAGCAGGCCGAGGAACCCGCCCACGTCAGACGTCCTGCGCGAGCAGTGCCGGCAGCTCGACCCCGGCCCACTCGAAGCGCTCGGGATGGGGCGGGTAACCGTCCGCGCGGCTGAGTCGGCCATGGCGCGTCACGAACAGGTCCGCGACCTCGACGACGTCGCCCTCGACTCTGCCTGGTATGGCGACGATCTCGCGCACCCGACGGTGACCCTGACCGTCCTTGGCGACGTGGACGACGATGTCCACGCAGCTGGCGACTGTCGGGACGACGAAGTTGTGGCCGACGTTCTCCCCCGCCAGCAGCGGCAGGGTGCAGAGCTTGACGATCGCCTCCCGGGCGCTGTTGGCATGGATGCTGCACATCCCCGGAAGGCCTGAGTTCAAGGCGATCAGGAGGTCCAGCGACTCCTCCTGCCTCACCTCACCGACGATGATCCGGTCCGGCCGCATCCGGAGCGCCTCCTTCACCAGCCGACGCAGCACGATCTCGCCGGTGCCCTCGAGGTTGGCCTGCCGCGTCTGCATGGAGACCACGTCGGGCAGGCCGAGCTTGAGCTCGAAGACCTCCTCGCACGTGATCACCCGCTCGCGGCCGGGGATGGCGCCTGCCAGGCAGTTCAGCAGGGTCGTCTTACCTGCTTGAGTGCCTCCGGCGACGATGATGTTCAACCCGGCGACGACGGTCGCCTCCAGGAAGCGGGCCGCCTGCGGCGTGAGCGTCTGCAGCCCGACCAGCTCGTCGAGACTGTTGGCCGTCAGGATGAACTTCCTGATGTTCACGCTCATGTGCCGGCGAGTGATGTCCGGGATGACGACGTGCAGCCGGCTGCCGTCCGGCAACATCGCGTCGACGAAGGGAGTCGAGAGATCCACCCGCCTGCCGGTGGCCTTGAGCATCTTCTCGACCAGGTCGCGCACCTGGCCCTCGTCGAGGATCGTCGTCGTCAGCTCGGACCGACCGCGGCGGGCGAGGAACACCCGCCCGGGCTCGTTGATCCAGATCTCCTCGACCGTCGGGTCGTCGAGGTGGCGCTGCAGCGGACCGAAGCCGGCGACCGCGTCATACACCGCTCGCGCCGCCTGCTGCGGATCGGTCAGCGGGCTCAGGTTGCTCGTCAGGGCGCGCTCGTCGTAGTCGGCGACCACCTCCTCGACCAGCCGGCGCACCGCGATCCGGTCGGTGACCGGGTCGATGCCGCGGCGACGCACCAGCTCGCGCACCTCGTGCTCGACGGTGTCGGTCGCGGAGCTGCCCCCAGTCACCTGCCGCAGGCTAGGGCCTTCGGGACCACCTGGGCCAGGGAGGTTGTGGACAATATCCACAGAGGAAATACTTGATCATTTCGGCCATCCCAGGGGGAGGTGACCCCGCCCCGGCCTGCTGAGGGCCGACTTTCGCCGGCCCCGGCGCCGAAGACCCATTATCCGATACGATAACGACATGCCTTCACCGGAGACCGCAGCAGCAACGCTGCTCCGGCGTGCCCGCCGGCGCCGGGACTGGTCGCAAGCCGAGTTCGCCCGTCGGGCCGGCATTCCGGCGAGCCAGCTCTGCGCGTACGAGACGTCGGCCAAGCAGCCCACCGCCTCGACGCTGGCCCGGCTGCTCGCGGTGTCCGGGACCGGGCTCGGCCTCGCGGATGCGCGGACCGAGCGACTGCGCCAGGCGGCTGAGCTCGTGGATGTCCTCGGCTTGCTGGAGGTCCTGCCCCTCAGGCCACCAGGGGATCTTGAGGCGCGACCGTTCCGGCACCTCGTGGCATGACCACGTTCGTCGACAAGATCGAGCTCGTCGACAGCGCCCTCTCGACCGTGCCGCATGCCTTCGGCGGGGCGCTGGCGCTCGCCTATCACGTGGAGTCCCCGCGGGCGACGGCCGACATCGATCTCAACATCGCCCTGCCGGTGGGGCAGGCCCGCGACGTGCTGACCGCCCTGCCCGCCGGCGTCGGCTGGACCGACGATGACGTCACGGCCATCGAGCGGGACGGGCAGGTCCGGGTGCTGTGGGACCGGACGCCCTTGGACCTGTTCTTCCCGCAGGATGCCCTGCACGACGTGGTGGCGTCGCGAGTGCTGCAGGTGCCGTTCCGCGGCCGGACGATCCCGATCATCTCGGCGACAGACCTGACCATCTTCAAGACGCTGTTCGACCGGCCGAAGGACTGGGTCGACATCGCCGAGATGCTGGAGTACGGCAGTGTCGATGCCGCGGAGGCGCTGGGCTGGGTCAGCCGGCTGCTCGGTCGGAAGGACCGTCGCACCCAGCGGCTCTCCGCACTGCTGGTTGGGCCCGACCGCCGCTGACTGCCTCGGGCGGCTCGAGGGCTAGTGCGGGAACGGTCCCGCGACACGCCGCGCGACACGAGGGCAGGCGCGCACTGGCATACGGCGGCCACGCCCACCCGAGCCTGCCCACTTTCCCATCATGGGCTAAGCTGGCGACATGGGCATTCTGGTGGAGACCGACGGCCGCAGCCGGGTCGTGCTGCCCGGCCACAGCAACCAGTCGTTCGTCATGCGCGAGAACGCCGACGGCAGCATTCTCCTCGAGCCGGCGCGGGTCGTGACCGAGGCGCAGCACGAGCACGACAGCAACCCGGAGCTGCGCGCGCTCATCGAGCGGGCTACCGCGTCGCAGACCGTGCGGCGGAGCCGCAGCTGACGCGGCGCGTGAGCTTCGAAGGCGACTACTCCGAGGTCGCGGACGCGCAGCTCGACGAGCTGCAGGCCAGCGACGCGGACCTCTACGACGCGGTGCTGGCTGCCTGCGAGCTGGTCTTCGCTGCGCCCCAGGTGGCGCAGAGCTACAGCGCCGCCGTGACGACCGCCAGCGGGATCGTCCTGCGGCTCCCCGTGGCAGGCCACCCGCCGTACAAGCTCTTCTGGACCTCGGCGGGCCCTCGGGTGGAGGCGGTGTTTCCCCATCCCTGACCTGGACTGCCGATGACCGACCTGGTGGCCCGGCTGCGGGCTGCCGGATGCGTGTTCGCCGACGAGGAGGCCGCGCTGCTCCTCGAGGCGGGGGCAGCGGACCTGGTCGACCGCCGGTGCGCCGGCGAGCCGCTCGAGCACCTGCTCGGCTGGGTGTCCTTCGCCGGAAGGCGACTCGCCGTCGGGCCTGGCGTGTTCGTCCCCCGCCTCCGTACCGAGCTGATGGCGGCTGTGGCCATCGCCCGCCGGCCCGCGGTGTTCGTGGAGCTCTGCTGCGGCGCCGCCCCGGTCACCGCCGCAGTCGAGGCGGCGCTGCCGCACGTGACGACCTGGGCAACGGACCTCGACCCCGTCGCCGTGTCGTACGCCGCGCGCAACATCAGGGGTACGACGGCGGCCGGCGACCTCGACGAGGCCTTGCCCACCTCGCTGCTGGGCCAGGTGGACGTGATCGCCTGCAACGCGCCGTACGTGCCGACCGACGAGGTGCAGCACCTCCCACCCGAAGCTCGCGACCACGAGCCGCGGATGGCCCTGGACGGCGGGACGGACGGGCTCGACGTGATCCGTCGCGCGGCCGCCTGCGCCCGCTCCTGGCTGCGTCCGGACGGGGCCTTGCTGGTCGAGGTGAGCGACGGTCAGGTGGCTGTGGCCGTCGCCCTCTTCAGGGCTGCGGGCCTGCGCGCCGAGGTGGTCCGCGACGAGATGTGCGTCGTTGTCAGCGGTGTGTCCACAGCCGAGATCCTCGATGCCCCAAGGGAAGTCGCACGTCCGTAGCGTCCACGGTCCCCTGACCGAAAGGACCACGCGATGCTTCGCGCACTGCTCGCGCCTGTCGCCCTGCTGCCCCTGCTCCTCGCCGGACCTCCCACGTCGCCGTGGGTGGTCAGCACGCCGGGCGATCCGCGCCCCCTGTTGAGGGAGCTGCACCTCCAGCCCACGCAGGTCTTCGCCCGGGGCTTCTCGGCGCGCCTCGACGCCGGGCAGGCGAGCAGGCTGCAGCGACGGCCCGGCGTCGTGGCTGAGCCGGACCGGCCGGTCGCCGTGGCCTCGACGACCCAGACCTCCTCCTGGGGACTGGACCGGATCGATCAACGGGCGCTGCCGCTGAACCGTCGCTACCGGTACGCCAACACCGGGCGCGACGTGCACGCCTACGTCATCGACACCGGCATCGCCACGTCGCACGGGGACTTCGGCGGGCGGGCAGAGGTCGCCTTCGACGCACTCGGAGGCGACGGGCAGGACTGCAACGGCCACGGCACGCACGTGGCCGGGATCGTCGGCGGCACGACGTACGGCGTTGCGAAACGTGTGCACCTGGAAGCCGTGCGGGTCATGGACTGCAGCGGCCAGAGCACGACCGGCGCCGTCCTCGCCGGCATCGACTGGGTCCGCCAGCACGCGGTGAAGCCGGCCGTCGCCAACGTCAGCCTGGGCGGCAGCTTCTCGATGGTGCTCAACCGGGCGGTCGACGACCTCGCGGACAGCGGCGTGGTGGTCGCCGTCGCCGCGGGCAACAGCTCCGCGGACGCGTGCGAGTCCTCACCGGCATCCGCCGGTCACGTCCTCACCGTCGCCGCCAGCGACCGCACCGACACGCGGGCGCCGTGGAGCAACACCGGCAGCTGCGTCGACCTGTTCGCCCCAGGGGTGTCGATCACCTCGGACTGGCTGGGTGGGAAGACCAGGATCGAGTCGGGCACGTCGATGGCGGCCCCGTTCGTCACGGGTGCCGCGGCGATCTACCTGTCCAAGCACCCCGCCGACAGCACCGCGACGGTGAACTCCTGGCTCGAGCGGCAGGCGACGGCCGGAAAGATCAAGCGGGATCCGCGCGGCACGCCGAACCGGCTGCTCTACACCGGATCCCTCTGACCCGGAGCCCGACCGCGCCGGGTCAGAGAAGGTACATCGCGGCGGTGACCAGACCGAGGAAGAGGAAGACGCCAAGCAGGCCGACCAGCCAGCTCCCGCCGTCGCGCTCGTCCTCCTGGGCACCCTCGCCGAGCAGCCCCGGCAGCGTCGGCGAGCGGAACCGGTCCGGGTCCTTCGCCGGGTCGAGGCCGGTCATCCCATGTGGGGGTAGCGGTGATCCGTCGGCGGCACCGACGTGGTCTTGATGACCCGCGGCGAGGACCACCGGTAGAGGTTGAGCACCGAGCCGGCCTTGTCGTTCGTGCCGGAGGCACGCGCCCCGCCGAACGGCTGCTGCCCCACCACCGCACCGGTCGGCTTGTCGTTGACGTAGAAGTTGCCGGCGGTGAACCGCAGCGCCCGCGACGCCTCGGCGATCGCGTACGGGTCGTCGGCGAACACGGCACCGGTGAGGGCATAGGGGGCCGAGGAGTCCACCAGCGGCAGCACCGACGCCCAGTCGTCGTACACGTAGACGGAGAGGATCGGCCCGAACCACTCGCGGGTCATCGTCTCGTGCAGCGGGTCGGAGCTCTCGACCACGGTGGGCTGCACGAAGTAGCCCTCGCTGTCGTCCGCCGTGCCGCCGGCGATGACCGTCAGCGCCGGGTCGTCGGCGGCGGCGCGGACGACGGCGGCCAGCCGGTCGAAGGCGCGCCGGTCGATGACGGCGCCGCCGAAGTTCGAGAAGTCCGCGACGTCGCCGTAGACCAGCGAGGCGGTGCGATCGGCGAGGCCGTCTCGTAGCCCGCCCTCCCACAGCGACCGCGGCACATAAGCCCGCGAAGCCGCCGAACACTTCTGCCCCTGATATTCAAACGCCCCCCGCACCAGCGCCGTCACCAACGACGCCGGCTCCGCCGACGGATGCGCCACCACAAAATCCTTGCCCCCCGTCTCACCCACCAAACGCGGATACGCCCGGTACGACGAGATGT
>JBHEMB010000341.1:0-5987 GCA_046262855.1 Mycobacteriales bacterium
GTCGCTACCTGATCAGCAGCATCGTCTAGTCGTCGCCCACCGGACAGCGCGAAACACCTTCGGCGTGTCAGGATCATGCTGGCGTCGTCCGGCCGCACTCTGGGGGTGCGCGCCGACCGACAGGCAGGGGGCGAGGGATCATGGTGCTGCTGGTCCTGGTCGGGTGGGCGGTGCTGTCGATCCTCGGGGTCATGGGTGCCGCGGCGGTCTGCCGCGCCGGCCACGCGGAGGACGTCGCCCGCGGCTTCGCGGAGCCACCGGACGTCCCGGAGCCCCGGGGGCTCGCGACGTCGGAAGTTACCCACCGGTAGCATCGGGGGCCCAGGCTCGGCGGAGGGGCTGAAACCCGCCCGCGTAGGCTCACGCCAGCCCTGACGGTCGCCACCAGGAGGACCCCGTTGGACCGCAAGACGATGCTCTCATGAGCACGGACCAGACCATCCGGCTCGTGCTCGGGCTCGGCATCATGGCCGTCGCCCTGGCCGTCGCCGGCCGCCGGGTGCTGTTCCTCTTCAAGCTCATCAGCAGCGGCCAGGCCAGCCCGGGCCGGCTGAGGGAGCTTCCGAAGCGGCTGGCCGTCCAGGTGGTCGAGGTGTTCGGCCAGCGGCGGCTGCTGAAGTGGAACATCCCCGGCGTCGCGCACTTCGTGACGTTCTGGGCGTTCATCATCCTGACGCTGACCATCATCGAGGCGGTCGGCGCGCTGTTCGACCCGCACTTCTACATCCCCGTCATCGGCCAGTGGCGCGTCATCGGCCTTGCTGAGGACCTGATCGGGACGCTGCTGCTCGTCGCGCTGATCACGTTCGCGTTCATCCGGCGCGAGGATGACCCCGCGAAGAAGGAGCGGTCCTCACGCTTCTACGGCAGCCACACCGGCCCGGCCTGGCTCGTGCTGTTCATGATCTCGATGGTCGCCATCACGCTGTTCGGCTACCGCGGACCGCAGATCAACAACGGCACCTTCCCCTACCAGGACCACCCGTGGTGGACCTTCACCTCGAACGTCATCGCGAAGGCGCTCGACCCGCTGGGCCACGACGTCAACGTCGTGCTCGAGACGTTCTTCATCCTCGCCCAGATCGCCGTCATCTTCGGCTTCCTGGTGATCGTCGTCTACAGCAAGCACCTGCACATCTTCCTGGCACCCATCAACGTCAGCACCAAGCGCTTCCCGGACCCGGACACTCCGAGCCTCGGTCCGCTGCTCCCGATGATGAGCAACGGCGAGGTGCTCGACTTCGAGAACGCCGACCCCGAGACCGACGTGTTCGGCGTCGGCAAGGTCGAGGACTTCAAGTGGACGGCCATGCTCGACATGGCGACCTGCACCGAGTGCGGGCGCTGCCAGAGCCAGTGCCCGGCCTGGAACACCGGCAAGCCACTCAGCCCCAAGCTGCTCATCATGGACCTGCGCGACCACCTGTTCGCGAAGGCGCCGTACCTGCTGGCGCGGGACAAGGACGCCGTTCTCGCCGACGCTCCGCTGCAGGCCTCCTTCGACCACAGCGCGACGCACGGCGTCCCCGAGTCGGGGTACGAGCGGGTCCACGGCCCGAGCCGCGAGCAGTACGAACGGCCGCTCGTGGGCACCGCCGAGCAGCTCGGCGTCATCGACCCGGACGTGCTGTGGTCCTGCACGACCTGCGGCGCGTGCGTCGAGCAGTGCCCGGTCGACATCGAGCACGTCGACCACATCCTCGACATGCGCCGCTACCAGGTGCTCATCGAGTCTGCGTTCCCGAGCGAGGCCGGCGTGATGCTGCGCAACCTCGAGAACAAGGGCAACCCGTGGGGCATGAACAACAGCTCCCGCACCGAGTGGATGGACGGGCTGCCCTTCGAGGTGAAGGTCGTCGAGGGCCAGATCCCGGACGAGGTCGAGTACCTCTTCTGGGTCGGCTGCGCCGGCGGTCTCGAGGACCGCAGCAAGAAGGTCAGCCGGGCCTTCGCCGAGCTGCTGCACACGGCCGGTGTGGAGTTCGCGGTCCTGGGCGCGATGGAGTCCTGCACCGGTGACCCGGCCCGCCGACTCGGCAACGAGTTCGTCTTCCAGATGCTGGGCCAGCAGAACGTCGAGGTGCTCAACAGCGTCGGGGCCTCGCGAGACACCGGCGTCAAGATCGTCGCGACCTGCCCGCACTGCTTCAACACCATCAAGAACGAGTACCCGCAGCTCGGCGGCGACTACGAAGTCGTCCACCACACGCAGCTGCTCGGCAAGCTGGTCGCCGAAGGCCACCTCACCCCCGTTGAGCCGGTCGACAAGAGCGTCACCTACCACGACCCCTGCTACCTGGGACGGCACAACCGCGTCTACACGCCCCCGCGCGAGATCCTCGAGGCGGTTCAGGGCCTCGTCACCACGGAGATGCCGCGGTGCAAGGAGCGCGGCTTCTGCTGCGGCGCCGGCGGTGCCCGGATGTGGATGGAGGAGAAGATCGGCAAGCGCATCAACGTCGAGCGCACCGACGAGGCACTCGCTACCGACTCCGACATCATCAGCACGGCCTGCCCGTTCTGCATCACGATGCTCTCCGACGCGGTCACCGCGAAGAAGCAGGAGGGCACGGCCCGCGAGGACATCGAGGTCCTCGACGTCAGCCAGATCCTGGCCCGCTCGCTGCGGAAGCCCGCTCCGGTCGGTACAGGCCCGGTCGAGTCCACCCCGGAGCAGACGGCGGCCGCCGACACCCCTCAGCTCTCCGACGAGGCGAGCGGTACGGCGGACAGCGGCCCCGAGACGTAAGTGCCCCGCCGCCGCGCCGAGCCGCCCCTCGACCCGTTCGAGCGGGCGGCTCGGCGCGTCGACCCGCAGTACGCAGTCCTGGCGGAAGCGGCCGCCCCGCCGAGGAGCCTGCGCGCGCCACGGCTGCTGCTGTACTTCGGCGTACTCGTCGTCGTCGCAGCCCTTGCCAAACGCGGCGGCGATGACCCGTCGCTGACGAAGTCCTGCACCACGCCCGGGTTCGCCATCGGCAGCACGAGCGTCGAGCCCGGAGCGCCGGTGAGGTGGTCGGTCACCGGACCCGCGAGTGACCACGTCGTCCTCGGGCTGGACGACGCCGCCACCCCGCCCACGAGCCCTCTCGCCGGCCCTCGTCAGCTGGCGGGCTGCCTGGTGCACGGCGCCTTCAGGGCACCGGAGAGCCCTGGTGAGCACACCGTCACCGCCTTTGTCGTGACCCCTCGAGGGAGCGCGACGGCGCGCCTCAGTGAGACCTTCACCGTCCACTGACCGGCGGGTCACGGGTCCGCAACGGTCCGGGCACGGATCGGCAAGCGCGACCGACGAGCACCTGATGGCTGCCACGATGCGCCGGTGCCGAGCCTGACACTCGCGCTGCGGGCGCTGTGGTTCCGGCGGGGCGTCTCGCTCGCGGTACTGCTCGTAGCAACGATCACCACCGCGGCAGCCTCGGCCGGCGCCCTCTACCTGCGTGCCGGTGGGGAGTCGGTGCTGCGGGACGCCCTCACGACCGCACCCGTCGAGGTCTCTGGCATCGACGTCAACTACGCCGACCTTCCGCAGAACGATCCGCTCGGGACGCTCGAGCGGCAGCTCGCCCTCGCCCGGGCGCCGTTCGCGCACACCCACCGGGTGCTGTCCCTGCAGAACAACCTGACCTTCGCCGCCGCCAGCGGACCGGTGCAGACCCGGGTGATGTGGCGCGACGGTGCCTGCGACCACCTGCGGGTCACGAGCGGACGTTGTCCCACCGGGCCGCAACAGGCGCTCATCAGCAGCCGGATGGCGCGCACCGCCGGCCTGCGACCCGGGTCCACTGTGACCGGCTGCCCGGGCGCCACCATCCGCTTCCGCGCGTGCGCCGAGCCCCACGGCGCAGTGACCCTGACGATCGTGGGCACCTACGCCCTGCCCGACGCGGATCCCTACTGGTTCGACGTCGACTACTTCGACGCCCACACGGGCAACGGCGACCTCCCGGACACCCTCGACACGACGTTCCTCTCCCGCGCCGGGGCCGACGACCTCCCGGAAACGGCCAACGTCAGGGCGCAGGCCCAGTACCTGCTCGACCCCGGGACGGTCCGGCTCGACGACGAGCAGCGGCTGCGCCAGGAGGTCGCGCGCTTCGTGGTACGGCTCGAGGCCGGGCCTCCAGGAACGACTGCTCTGACGCAGCTCGGACACGTGCTGGACCAGGCCGACAGCGACCGTCGCGACCTGGGTCGGTCCGTGCTGGTTGTCACTCTGCAGCTGGTCGCCCTCGCGTTCGTGGTGCTGCGGCTGGTGGTCGCCGACGCCAGCGAGGCCCGCGCCGGCGAGGTCGCGCTCGCCAAGCTGCGCGGCTACCGCGCCGGCCCGACGCTGCTGCTGGGGCTACTCGAGCCGGTCGTCCTGCTCGTGCTCGCCGTACCCCTGGGCCTGGTGACCGCCGATCTCGGCGTGCGCCTGCTGGGCGCCGCGGTGCTGGCCCCGGACACCCCCATCGACATCCGCACCCCGTCCCTGCTCGCCGCACTCGGCGCGCTCGCCGGTGGGCTGCTCGCCGCCGCACATGCCGGTCGACGGGTGCTGACCCGGCCGGTGATCGAGCAGTGGCGCCGGACCGGCGAGACCCAGCCGAGCAAGGCGGGCCTCGTCATCGAGGTCGTCGTCGGGCTGTCCGCTGCGGTCACGCTCGTCGGTCTCGTCTCGCGGGGTGCCCTGAAGGAGGGCTCGCACAGCGCGCTGCCACTGCTGGTGCCGCTGCTGCTCGTGCTCGTCGTGGCGCTGCTGGGCGTGCGGCTGCTTCCTGCCGTCTGCCGGGACCTGGTACGGCGGACTCGTGCCAGCAGCCGGATCGGGCCGTTCCTCGCCGTCCGCACCGTCGTTCGCCGACCCGCCGGGTTGCGGCTCGCCGCCCTGCTGGCCGTGGCCGTGGGGCTCGCGACCTTTGCGGTGGACGGCTCGCTCGTCGCCGCCGGCAACCGGGCCGAACGAGCGAAGACCGACGTGGGCGCCCACACCGTCCTGGTGGTGCGGACGGAAGGGGACGCCGACCTCCGCAAGGTCGTGCGCTCGGTGGATCCCGACGGCGCCTGGGCCATGGCCGCCGAGGTGTGGCTGCCCTTCGGCGGGCTGCGCGGCAGCCTGCTCGCCGTCGACAGCGCCGCCCTGCCGCACGTCGCGCACTGGCGCAGCGACTTCGCGCCGGAGTCTCTGACGCAGCTCGCCGCGACCATCGGCGTACCGGCCCCCACGCCGCTGCGGCTGACCGGGGACGCTGTCGCGGTCGACCTCACCACCGTCACCATGCCGACTCCGACCCACGAGGCGCGGGTCATGGTCACCGGTGCCCGCGGGCAGGTGACGCTGCCCCTGGGCGAGCTGCGGACCGGCAGCCACCGCTACCAAGCGAGGCTGCCTCGCTGCGGCACGGGGTGCACGCTGGACGGCATCGTCGTCCCTCACGGCGGGCCGCCCGGCACCGAGGTCAAGGGCACGTTGCGGCTCACCGGGGTCGCCGACCGCCGGGGCGGCAGGTGGCAGCCCGTGAGGGTGGACCTCGGGCAGCCCGGCGGTTGGCACCAGCAGCTGGTCCCGAGCCCCGCCACGAGCACCATCACGCCCCTGCCCAGCGGCGTCACCTGGCGGTTCTCCGTGAAGGGCGGCGACGAGCCGGTGCTCCTGCGCAGCACCGTGCTCTGGCCGGTGCGGGTCGCCGTCGGAAGGGGCATGCTCATCGATCCGGCGACCCCCGCCCTCGACAACTTCGATGCGGAGAGCATCCCCATCGATGCAGCGTTGACGGTCGACGTCGTTCCCCAGCAGGGCCGGGAGTCCTCGCTCGCCGACCTCGACGGCATGCGCCTCGCGGTGCCTCGGTTCGAGGAGTTCGCGGCCCAGCAGGTCTGGCTCTCGAAGGACGCCCCACCCGACGCGAGCGAGCAGCTGCGCGATGCCGGCCTGCAGATCCTCGAGACGCGCACCACGTCCGCCCGACGTGCGTCGCTGGACCGCTCCGCACCCGCTCTCGGGA
>JBHEMB010000342.1:0-6717 GCA_046262855.1 Mycobacteriales bacterium
TGCTTGCTGTACGGGTCGAGCAGCAGCTTCGACGGGTTGCACCGGTGGCCGCGCTCGGGCTCGTACGGACCGTGGACCCGGTAGCCGTACCGCTGCCCCGGCCCTACACCCGGCAGGTACCCGTGCCAGACCATGGCGTCCCGCTCGCGCAGCGGGATCCGCGTCTCCGTGCCGTCCTGGTCGAACAGGCACAGCTCGACGGCCTCGGCCACCTCGCTGAACAGCGCGAAGTTGGTCCCGCTCCCGTCGTAGGTCGCTCCCAGGGGGTACGCCGAACCAGGCCAGGGTCGATCGAGCGGGGACACGTGGTGAATTCTCCCTGAAAATGTGGGTTGACGGACGTCGTACCCCTCGGCAAGGCCTCGCTAAGCCTCGACAGGTGTGACGGCGGCGACGTAGAGCCGGACCAGGGCCTCCACGATCGGCTCCGTGCGCGGGCGCGGCTCCGGCTGCGCCGCCCAGTCCACCAGCACCTCGCTGACGGCCCCGGCGAGCGCCAGGCCCAGGACGCGGCCCTCCGCGCCGCTCTCGAGCCTCGCCTCCTTCGCGATCACGTCGGCAAAGCGCAGGACCATGGCATGCCGGTCGTTCTCGAGAACACCCGCCACCCTGATCTCCCGATGGACGACCTTGGCGCGGCGCGGGTCCTCTGTGAGGTAGGTCACGTAGCCGCCGAGACCGACCCGGATCCGGTCCTCGATCGAGCCGCCCGCCGCCTGGACAGCAGGCAGCACGGTGTCCAGTACCCCGTCCATGACGTGCTCGTAGACGGCCAGCAGCAGCGCCTCTCGACTCGCGAACTCCTCGTAGAACGAGCGCGTGGCGACGCCCGCGGCGGCGCAGAGCCGCTCGATGGTGGCGCCCTGCCAGCCGTCCGTGCCCAAGAGCTCGAGGCCGGCGTTGAGCAGCCTGGTACGGCGGTCGGTGCGGCGCTCGTGCTCGGAACGCCCTCCGTACACCCGCCCGGAGTCGGTCACGACCCTGAGGCTAGGGGTTCAGGACGCCCGTCGGAGCTGCACCTCGGGCTTCGCGCGCAACCGGGCCAGGCCGAGCCCGGCGCAGGTCGTCATGGCGAAGGCCAGCAGGTACAGCGCCTGCACCTGCTCCCGCTTGCGTCGGTCGACCATCGCCATGTCGGCGCCGGGGTTGAAGACGGGATCGTCGTCCTTGAGGACGCCGCTCATCGCCAGCGCGAGCTGCAGCTCCTGCTGCTCCTGCAGGGCCCCGGCCGTCATCGGGTTCACCTGGAGCTGGGTCTGCACCTGGATCTGGGCCTGCACGGCGGGGGCCGGCGGCACGGGCGGCAGGGCAGGTGGCGCCGGGGGGTTGGGCGGCGGTGCCGGCGGGTTGCCGACCGGCGGCAGCGGCCTGGGTGGGGCGGCAGCCTGCGCCTTCACGCAGGTGACGGTGACATGCGCCCTGCCCACCTGCGTGCCGCGCAGGACCGCCGCGATGTCTCCGCCGTACCGCCCTGGCTTCACCCCGACGCAGCTGACGTTGACGGTGAACGGCGCCGCGTTGGGCTTCTTGACGTTCAGGCCCAGCAGCGCGCTGCCCTGCAGCGCGCCCAGCACGGGGCTCTTGGCGAGCGGGACCAGCTTGACCGACTGGCGGTCGACCAGGCTCGAGAGCAACCGGATGATGGCTTCGGCGAAGTGGTCTCCGCTGTTGCAGACCAGCGGTTGACCCGCCGCGATGTTCTCCGGGAGGTCGGTGCTCGGGTCGATGCCGCAGTAGACGCCGCCGGGCGGGGCCAGGCTGTTGGTCCCCTTCGCGACCCGGCGCAGGTCCGGCAGCGAGTCGGTGTCACCGGCCGACATCCCGATCACCTGGACGCCCCGGGCGTTCAGGTCGCTGAGGGCCTGGGTGAAGATCGGGCGGTCGTCGGGGGTGTGCGCCTGCGGGTAGGGGTCGTCGAAGGCCTCGTCGGTCGCGAGGATGACGATCTTGCGCACCGACTGGTTGGGCCGGAAGTGCGCGTCCTGACCAGGGGGGACGTCGGTGTAGAAGGTCGGTCCGGCCAGCTTGTCGGCGGCGGTCTGGATGCCGGTGCCGAGCGCCACCTGGCTGAGTGCGAGCAGCTGACCTTCATGGCCGCCCCCGCCGAGCTGGCTGGGTACGTCGTCGCTCTCGATCGTGATGCTGTTGACGGCCTCCCGGAGCCTCGGCCCGGTGTCACCGACGGGCCGGATCCGCCGGTAGATGACGGGCTTGTTGTACGACCGTTGCGGCTTGCCGCGCTCCGGTGGATACACATACGTCGGTGGGTACGGCTTCTCGCCCTCGCGCGGGCCGGATCCCAGGGTCCCCACTCCGACCTTCAAGTTCACGTGCTGGGCGCTCAAGGACCCGACGATGCGGTTGATGTTGCCCTTGAGGTTCTGGATGTAGTCGACCATCGACCCCGAGGCGTCCACGAGGAAGAAGAGGTCGAGCGGCGTGGGGTTCTTCGGAAGGTCGAGCGTGAAGTTCGCGGTGCCGGCGGTGCCCACCGGCAGGGTCACGCTCTGGGTGGCCGGCACGACCTTGCCAGGGCGCGGCGGTGGCACCGACGTGTCGCCCGCGGCGATCGGCGGGATCACCACGCCCTTGCCGACTGGATCGACGTAGCGGAGCAGGCTGTGCCCGGCAAGCGCGTGGAAGCTCGCTTGCTGGCCGCGATCGCCCGTGACCGAGCCCTTGCGGGGCACGGCTCCTGCCGGCGTGTCGATGACCTGCTGGCTGAAGATCGTGAACCGCTGAAGGGCGCCGGACCGCTCGATCACCAGTGCCTGGTCGCCGTCGCGGAAGCCGACAGACGTCACGCCGGAAGGCGCTGCGTACGAGCTGAAGTTCGCGCCGCCGTTGGTGCTGTAGTACACCTTGCCGGACCCGCGGAAGGCTGCCACGGTCAACGGACCCATCGCGGTCAGCGAGGTGAAGTCGTTCTCCGCGGTGGTCCGGAAGGAACCACCACCGTCGCTGGACACCGCGAGCCGGCCGCTCACGATCCCGTAGAGGCGGTTGCTGCTCGAGCTGTCGACGTCGAGCGCTGTGAAGCCCGTGCCGCCGGACGGCAGGTCGTTCGCGGTGGTGCGGAGCTCCCAGGTGTGGCCGCGGTCCGTGCTGGCGTACAGCAGGCCCGTCTGGCTCTCGACGCCCCCGCCCCCGCCGACAGGCAGGCCACCGGGCAGGCCGGTGGTCCCGCCGTCGCTGCCCCCGCTGCCGGTCGGGCTGATGGTCAGGTAGAGCGTCTTGCCGTCGCTGGCGGTGCGCAGCAGCTTGGGGGCACCCTGCGCGGGCAGGCCGCTGTCGGCGGTCGTCCAGCTGTCGCCCGACCCCACCATGATGTGCGGCCGGCTGGCAGCGCCGGTGCCCTCCTGCACGGCGGCGACGTGGGTGCTGCCGAGCAGTGCGACCGACATGATCTTGGCGTTCGCACCAGCGAAGGTCTGCCCCCCACCTGGCGCGAACGACAGCGCGAGCGAGTCGGACCAGTCGCAGCCGTGGTCCGTCGTGATCTGGATCCGCACGCCGTTCGTGACGGCGAGGTCCTGCGGGCGGCTCTCGTCCACGGTCCACGCGCTGACGCTGTCGGGTGACGTCATCGTCTGAACCGGCTTGAACGAGTCGATGGGGATCGTCTCCCAGAAGCCGGACTGCTTCACGCCGCAGTGCAGCGCGGGCGCGTCTGCCAGCACCGCCGTCGGGACACCCGCCGCGAGGACGGCGGCAGCGAGCAGCGCGGGCCTCAGACGAGGTCGCCGCATGGCTACTTCCTCGTCGCCGAGCGAGACGTGCCCCCCGCGGAGCTGCGCCCCGCTGCGGTCGCCTTGTTCGCCGGCTTGGCAGCGGCCGGAGCCCTGCTCGCGGACTTCGCGCTGGGCTTGGCAGCCTTTGCCACCGCAGTCGCGGTACGGCGGGGAGCGGGCCTGCCGGTCAGCCGCGTGCCGGCCGGAGGCGTTGCGATCGCTCGCATGAGAGGCGCCAGTGCCTCGACCAGGAGCTCGCCTTCGAGGGTCTCGTCGGCGTCGAGGCGGGCCGCGAGGACGTCGAGCTCACGGCGGTGTGCGCGCAGGATGGCCTTCGCCTCGTCGCGGGCATCCTCGATGAGCTTGCGGATAGCGCCCTCCACCTCCCGCCGGGTCTCGTCGGACAGCTCGACCAGCTGCGAGTCGTCGCCCAGGTAGCCCTCGCCGGCCTTGACCTGGAAGCGGACCGGGCCGACCTCGTCGCTCATGCCGTACTTGGTCACCATGTCGCGGGCGAGGTCGGTGGCGTGCTCGAGGTCCTGCTCGGCGCCCGTGGAGCCCTCGCCGAGGACGAGGTCCTCGGCGGCCACGCCGCCCAAGGTGGCGACCAGCTGGCTGTGCAGGCTGCTGCGGGTCAGCAGGGTGGCCTCGGTGTCGCCGAAGCTCGCCGCGGCCACGGTGCGGCCGCGGGCCAGGACCGTCACCCGGTGGATGTCCTCGTGCCGGCCGAGGGTGGCGGCGACGACGACGTGCCCGATCTCGTGGTACGCAGCGCGCAGCCGCTCGTCGGCCGTGAGCACCCGACCGCGTCGCTGCGGGCCCTCGAGCACGCGGACGACCGCCTCTTCCATGTCCTTCATGCCGATCTGGCTGCCCTTGCGCCGGATCGTGAGCAGGGCAGCCTCGTTGACCACGGATGCGAGATCGGCGCCCGTGAAGCCGGGGCAGCGGGAGGCGAGCTTCTCGAGGTCGACGTCGGCTGCCAGCGGCTTCTTGCTCGCATGGATCTTGAGGATGTGGACGCGGCCCTCGAGGTCGGGACGCTCGACCGTGATGTGCCGGTCGAAGCGACCGGGGCGCATCAGCGCCGGGTCCAGGATGTCGGGCCGGTTGGTCGCGGCGATGACGACAACGCCGGTGCTCACCTCGAAGCCGTCCATCTCGACGAGCAGCTGGTTGAGGGTCTGCTCCCGCTCGTCCGAGCCACCGGTGCCGCCGCCGGCGCCACGCTTGCGACCGGCCGCGTCGAGCTCGTCGATGAAGACGATCGCGGGTGCGGCCGCGCGCACGCGCGCGAACAGGTCACGCACCCGGGCGGCGCCGACACCGACGAGAGCCTCGACGAACTCGGCACCCGCGACGGAGAAGAACGGCACCTCGGCCTCACCGGCAACTGCCTTGGCGAGCAACGTCTTGCCACAGCCGGGCGGGCCGAACAGCAGGAGGCCCTTGGGCGGAGCAGCGCCGAGCGCTTCGTACTTCGCTGGGTCCTTCAGGTAGTCGACGACCCCGCGCAGCTCGGTGATCGCCTCGTCGACACCGCCGGCGTCTTCGAACGTGACGAGCGACGCGCCCTTGCGGACCCGGCCGCGACGGAGCTGGCTGAAGTCGGTGACGTCACCGATGGCACCGCCACCGCCGCGGCCACCCGGCGCGAGCAGGATCGCGAAGACCGTGGCGAGGATCAGCAGCGGCAACAGGAAGGTCGTGACCAGCTTGAGCTGCTGCTTGCCGTTCTGCGGGTCGATCTTGATGGTCGCGTTGCCGTCAGTGAGCACCCGGTAGAGCTCCGCCGTGAGCGGTGCGCTCGCCGGGTAGTCGGCGTAGTACTCCCCCGCGGCGGTCGGATTGTTGACCGGGCTCGACGCCGGCAGCCGCGGATCCTCGCCGGTGACGCCGGAGCCGGAGACGTAGGAGCTGATGATCCGGTTGTCGACGTCGCGGAAGGTTGCCGACACCACCCGGTTGTTGTGGGCGAGCGCGGCCAGCTCGTCGAGAGTGAGCTGCCGACCGCTGCTCGGCTCGTCGAAGATCGCACTCAGCGACCAGAAGAACAGCCCGAACAGGATCGCCAGCAAGAGGAGAAGGGCGCGGTTGAAGCCGCGCTTGCGACCCCGGGCCGCGCGCTTGCGCTGCCGGTCCCGCCACGCCTGGTTGACCCGCCCCGCCACGCTGCGGGCAAACGCGATCGCCGTGTTCTCACTGGCCTCAGGCATGGGGGCGCCCGTCACATTCGCTCCTTGAGGAAGTGCCATGATCCCGGCGGCCCTGGGACGGACTGCGGGGGCTGGTCTGGGTTGTTCGACAGGGTCCCATCTTGCACCTGCCAGCGCAGACGGGGAAATGCCGTCACAACCAGGTAACAACCGATCGCCATCGCAACCGTCCGGAGGCGGTTGCGATGGCGATCGCGGGTCTCAGCGAGCGGTCAACTCACTGTCAGGGTGAGGATCGCGCTCTTGCCCTTGATGTTGCCGGCGGTCTTGCCGATGGTCGCCAGCAGGTGCACCTTCTTGCCCTTGGGCAACGTCGCCTTGATCGCAAAACGGGACCGCTTGTTGAGGCTGTCCTTGCCGACCAACGAATTGCCGTGCTTGCTGAGCACGTAGAGCCGGACGATCGCGCCGCGCTTGTTGGGCGCCACCTTGCCCTTGACGACCTGCGTCATCGACGCGGTCTTCTTCGGTGAGGTGATCTTCACCAGCGGGCGGACGAGGACCTTGCCCGCCGTCACCGTGACCGGGTCGTGGATCGGCGCGGTCGTGGTCCCGGCGTACGTCCCGACGAACCGTGCGTTGTGCTTCGGCGCCTGGAACGTCGTGAACCGGCCGGCCTCGTCGGTAAGCACCGTGATCGGCTTGGTGAGCTGCCCGCCGGCGTACCGTGCCTGCACCGCCACCGACGCGCTGACGATGCCGTTGCCGGCCTCATCAGTGAGCCGCCCGGCGATCGCGACGACCTTGCCGTACGTCGACTTCGCGGGTGA
>JBHEMB010000343.1:0-2663 GCA_046262855.1 Mycobacteriales bacterium
TGTAGCCAGTCGACGTCGTCGTCGGGGAGCCCCGCACGTTGCGCAACCAAGTCGCGCAGCGTGGTCATGCGGTCAGGCTACGAGACCCAACCGGCGCAGCTCGACGGTGAGGTCGTGGGGTGAGGTGGAAGCAGCCATCGCGGCCTCCATCGTGATCACGCCGTCGCGGATGAACGAGACCAGGTGCTGGTCGAAGGTCTGCATGCCGTAGTAGGCGCCCTCGGAGATCAGCTGAGGGATCGTCGCGGTCTTGTCCGGGTCGGCGATCGCGTCGGCGATGCGGCCGGTGTTGACCGCCACCTCCATGACCACGCAGCGGCCCTCGCCGTCGGCGCGAGGCACCAGGCGCTGGCAGATGATGCCGCGCAGCGAGCCGGCGAGCGCGAGCCGCACCTGCTTCTGCTCGTGCGGCGGGAAGAAGTCGATGATGCGGTTGATGGTCTCGGCCGCGTCGGTCGTGTGCAGCGTCGACATGACGAAGTGGCCGGTCTCGGCGGCCGCGAGGCCTGCCTTCACCGTCTCGTGGTCACGCATCTCACCGACGAGGATGACGTCAGGGTCCTGCCGCATCGCGGCGCGCATCGCGGTGACGAAGTCCTCGGTGTCGACCCGGACCTCGCGCTGGTTGATCATCGCCATCTTGTCGAAGTGCAGGACCTCGATCGGGTCCTCGATCGTGACGACGTGCACTTCCTTGTTGCTGTTGACGTGGTCGATCATGCCGGCGAGCGTCGTGGTCTTGCCGGAACCGGTCGGGCCGGTGACGAGAACCAGACCACGGGGCTCCATGGCCAGCGAGGCGAGCACCGGCGGCAGGCCGAGGTCGGAGAGCGGGATGGCGCCGACGGAGACGCGACGGAAGACCAGACCGGCCGAGCCGCGGCTGCGGAACGCGTTGACGCGGAACCGGCCGACACCGGACAGCGAGTACGCGAAGTCCGCCTCGTTGGTGCGGAGGAAGTCGTCGACGAGGTCCTCCCGCAGCACCTCGTTGACCATCTGCTCGGTGTCCGCCGAGGTCAGGTCACGCGTCTGCAGCTTGCGCAGGCGGCCGTCGATGCGCACGCGCGGGGGCGAACCGACCTTGCAGTGCAGGTCGGAGCCGCCGCACTCCACGAGCGCGCGGAGGAAGGGCTCGATCGAACTGGTCACGAAAGGTCTTTCGGCCACTGAGGCTGACTTCTTGACCCCGTCGGGCTATCGGAGCGAGGCCATCCAGCGCTCGACGCCGTCCGGGTCCCTCGGCAACGCCGCAGACAGGTTCCGGTGGCCGTCCTCGGTGATCAGGACGTCGTCCTCGATCCGGACGCCGATGCCGCGCAGATCCTGGGGCACGAGCAGGTCGTCGGGCTGGAAGTAGAGGCCCGGCTCGATGGTCAGCACATGACCGGGCTGCAGCGTGCCGTCGCGGTAGAGCTGGTCGCGCGACGCCGCGCAGTCGTGCACGTCCAGCCCGAGCATGTGGCTGACGCCGTGGATGGTCCAGCGGCTGTACCGCTTGTCGTCCTCCGCCAGTACCTCCTCGGCCGACGCGACGATCCCGAGCGCTTCCAGGCCCTCGGCCAGCACCTTCATCGCCGCGTTGTGCGGCGCGAGGAACGCGTTGCCGGGCTTGCACTCAGCCAGGGCCGCCTCCTGCGAGCGGTACACCAGGTCGTAGATCTCGCGCTGCCGCGGCGTCCACGCGCCGCTGACGGGCAGCGTGCGGGTGACGTCGGCCGTGTAGAGCTCGTGGCCCTCCACACCCATGTCGAGCAGGATCAGCTCGCCCTCGCGGACCGCCCCGTCGTTGTCGGTCCAGTGCAGCACGCAGGCGTGCGAGCCGGCCGCGCAGATGGAGCCGTAGCCGACGTCGTTGCCCTCGACCCGGGCCCGCAGGCCGAACACGCCCTCGGCCCAGCGCTCGCTCGTCGCCACCGCCTTCGGCAGCTCGCGCGCGACGTCCTCGAAGCCCTTGATGGTCGCGTCAACCGCGGCCTGCAGCTGCTCGACCTCCCAGTCGTCCTTGACGAGCCTCGCCTCGGAAAGCCAGGTCGCGAGCTCCTTGTCCGCCTCCTCAGCGGTCTCGAACAGCGCGGCCACCTTGCCGTCGTACCCCTGGAGGACACGAGCCTTGGTGCCCTGCAGCTTCTCGATCTCCTCGAGCGGGCGCGTCTCGATGCCGAGCTCGACGGCGACGTCGTCGAGCGACGGGCGGGGGCCGACCCAGAACTCGCCGTTCCGGTCGGTGAAGAACGCCGGCGTCTCGCGCGTCCACGCCGGGGCCTGGTACAGGACGGCGTGGCCCGCGGCGTCGATCACGAGGACCGCGTCGGGCTCCTTCGAGCCGACCAGCCACGTGAAGTCGCTGCCCGGGCGGAACCGGAAGTCGGTGTCGTTGGCGCGCACCTTGAACCCGCCGCTCGGCACGACGAGGACCTCACCCGGAAACTGCTTCACCAGCCGGCTGCGCCGCTCCCGACGGATCGGGGCAGCTGCCTGCTCGACAGCAGCCGGCCGTGGCAGGTCGTCCCAGCCGGTGAGCATGAACTCGAGCAGCTTTGCGGGCCGCTTCGGGTCATGGCTCGCGGTGCTCTCCTGCGGGGTGGTAGTGCTCTCGTCGGACGCCATGCTTCGAGGGTACGGCGGTCAGCGGCCCTTCCACCGTCACAGTGTGCGGCCGC
>JBHEMB010000344.1:0-2510 GCA_046262855.1 Mycobacteriales bacterium
ACCGGCTCGCCCGTCACCAGTGTCAGCCCGACACCGAGCAGAGCGAGGAGCAGCCCCAGCAGGGCAGCGAAGTCCTCGAGCAGTACGACGGGCAGCTCGGGCGTGGTGGCGTGCCGGATGAAGGCCCCCCAGGAGAGATCTCCCTTGAGCGGCCGCGACTCGACGATCGCCGTCCGGAAGGAAAACGTCTCAGCCACGATCGCGAACAGCAGGATCGCGATCGCCACCACGGGGGTGTCGAGCTCGTGCGGGTCATGGATCTTGTGAATGCCCTCGTAGACGGCGAACAGCGCGCCCAGCGTGAAGAGCACGAGCGCGACGACGAAGGAGTAGAAGTAGCGCTCCCTGCCGTGCCCGAACGGATGCCGCTCGCTGGCGTCCTTGCCCGCCTGCCGGCCGCCGACGAGGAGCAGCACCTGGTTCCCCGAGTCGGCGAAGGAGTGCACGGCCTCGGCGGCCATCGACGAGGAACCGGTGACCACGGCTCCCACGGTCTTCGCGAGCGCGATCGCGATGTTCGCCCCGAGGGCGGCGAGAATCGCCTTGCCCCCACCTCCAGCACTCATCTGCTGACAGCCGCCTTCAACTCGGTGATCGCCTCGACGGGTGTCGGGTCGGTGCCCTCGGCGAGGGCGAGGTAGGACGTGGTCCAGTCGCCGAGGGCGATGAGTGAGGCGAGCCGCTGGAAGGGCGAGAGCCCCTCGGCCACGAGCTCGCTGACGTCGACACCGCGCCGCCTCGCCAGGTCGCGCACGACGACCGCGCGCCGGGCGACGGCAGGGTGCTCCTCGGTGTCGCGCAGGAGCACCAGGTGCAGGCGGGTGCGCTCCGGCTCCTCGTTCTCGAAGGGGTCGGCGAAGATGTCCTTCGGACCACCCGCGAAGGGGCCGTCGAAGGCCACGACCTGGTTGTGCCCAGCCTCCGGCAGCACCCCCCAGCTCGCCGGCGTCTTGCTGTTCTCGTTCAGCTGGCACGCGAAGCGGTACGCCGCGACGCCGGCCAGCGGTGAGGATCCCCAGATCGCGGGCAACGACCCCGTCAGGCCGAGGGCCAGCGTCTTGCCCGGGTTGAGCACGCTCTCGGCGGTCGGCCGGTTGCGGGCCGCGAGCTGCTCGAGCAGCGCGGCTGTCGCTTCGACCTCTTCCGACGGACAGGAGAGCAGACCGAGCGCGTCGCCGGCCACGATCAGCGGCGTCGACAGGGCGAAGATCGAGGCGCGCGGCTGACGACCCTGGGTGACGGGGACGAACAGCGCCCGGCCACGGGTGGCGAGCATCTCCAGCGGCGAGCCGGCGGCACCTACGACGAGCAGCCGGCAGCCACGTCGTACCGCCTCATCCAGAGCCGAGAGAGTCTCCTCGGTCGTACCGCTGCACGAGACCGCGACCACGAGATCGGCTGCACCGACCCAGATCGGCAACCCGAAGCCCTTGTGCGTGATGACCGGCACCGGGCAGCTCGGCCCTGCGACCGCAGCCAGCACGTCGCCGGCAATCCCGGAGCCACCCATGCCGAGCACGACCACCGACCGGGGCAGGTCCTCCGCCGACAGGCGGGCGAGGCCGGCCTCGGTGCAGAGCACCGCGGCTTCCCTTACCTGGGCGGCCGCCGACGCGACCGCGCGCAGCATGCCGTCCCGATCAGCAGCCTCGAGACCCTCCGGGTCGTCCAGCAACTCCTCGGCGATCACCCCTGTGTCCTGCGCCTCGTCAGGCGGAGGGCTTGCGGGCCTCGTCGACCAGCAGCACGGGGATGTCGTCGCGGACCGGGTAGGCGAGCCCGCAGCCGGTGCACACCAGCTCGCTGGCCACCTCATCGGCCTTCAGCGGCGACTTGCAGTCGGGGCAGGCGAGGATCTCGAGCAGCGCAGGGTCGACCTTCATGACGAGCAGCCTAGTCATGTCCGGATCAGAGCCAGGACCTCATCCCGTACGGCGGCAACGGTGCCCTCGTCCGGGGCCTCGACGTTGAGCCGCAGCAGCGGCTCGGTGTTGGACGCGCGGACGTTGAACCAGGAGCCGTCGCCCAGATCGACGGTCAGGCCGTCGAGCTCGTCCTGCTCCTTGTCGGTGTAGTGCTCCTTGATCGCCGCGATGCGGGCAGCCTGGTCGTCGACGGTGCTGTTGATCTCGCCCGAGGCGACGAACCGCTCGTAGGGGTGCAACAGCTCCGACAGCGGCTTGTCCTGGTTGCCGAGCGCGGCCAGCACGTGCAGCGCGGCGAGCATCCCGGAGTCGGCGTTCCAGAAGTCGCGGAAGTAGAAGTGGCCGGAGTGCTCGCCGCCGAAGACGGCACCGGTGCGGGCCATCTCCGCCTTGATGAACGAGTGCCCGACCCGGGACCGCAGCGGATGGCCGCCGTGCTCGGCGACGATCTCGGGCACCGCCCGGCTGGTGATCAGGTTGTGGATGACCGTGCTGCCGGGGTGCTTGGCCAGTTCGCGCACGGCCACCATCGCGGTGACCGCGGACGGTGACACGGCCTCGCCGCGCTCGTCGACGACGAAGCAC
>JBHEMB010000345.1:0-2645 GCA_046262855.1 Mycobacteriales bacterium
GTCGAGGACGCCGGCCGGGGCTCCGTCGTCCGACAACGGACCGGGGATGCCACGGAACTTGTAGGGCATCACGTCGCGGCCGGCCTGCAGCAGCCACGCCTCACCGGTCGTTCCGCTGTCGAAGATCTGCAGCACCGAGGCGCCCGCTTTCTCCACCGGGATGATCGGCACGCCGACGCCCTGCAGGTGCTCCTTGAGGTCGACGATGATCTTCGTCTCCGCGAAGCCGGGGCAGAACGCGTTGATCCTGATCCCTTGCGGTTGCAAGGCAGGGCCGAGGGCGCGCACGAGCCCGACCACGGCGTGCTTGTTGGCGCCGTAGATCGGGTCGAACGCGGTGCCGACGAGGCCGGCCATGCTGGCCGTGCAGACGATCGAGCCGCCGCCGCGCCGCTGCAGGACAGGCAGCGCCGCCTGTACGCCGAAGACCACGCCGTCGAGGTTGATCCCCATCGCCCTGCGGTACTTCGCCACGTCGAAGTCGTCGCCGAAGCTGAAGCCGCTGGTGATGCCGGCGTTGAGGAAGAACGCGTCGAGCCCGCCGGCGATCTGCTCGGCCTCCGCCGTCGTCGCGAGCACTTCGTCGTAGTCGCTGACGTCGCAGTGCAGATACGGCGCGCCGAGCTCGTCGGCGACGGCCTGACCGTCGGTGTCGTTGACGTCGAGCAGGACGACCTGCTCGCCACGGCGGACCAGCTGCCGGGCGACCTCCCTGCCGAAGCCGCTGGCTGCTCCGGTGATGAGGGTGGTCGTCACAGGACCAGCTGCGCGATGCGCTCGCGGTGCTGGGCGGCGTCGCCGAACGCGTACTCGAGGCGCTTGGCGCGCTTGAGGTAGATGTGCGCGTCGTGCTCCCACGTGTACCCGATGCCGCCGTGGTACTGGATCATCGCTCCGGTCGCGGTGCTGGCGGTGTCGCCGGCCTTGGCCTTCGCGATGCTTGCCGCGAGGGTCTTGTCGGAGGCGTCGATGTCCTGGGCGTGCGCCGCGTAGAGCGCTGCGTGCTCGGCCATCGTGACCGCGAGGTGGATGTCCGCGAGGTCGTGCTTGATGGCCTGGAAGGAGCCGACCGGCTTACCGAACTGGACGCGCGTCTTGTCGTACTCGACGGTGTCGGTCAGTGCCTTGCGGGCGATGCCGACGAGGTCGTTCGCGACGAGTACGGCTGCCCTGTCGACGATCTCGGCCACCGGGTTGCCGTTCGCGAGCTTCTCCGCAGACGCGTTGCTCAGGCTCACTGTGGCGAGCCGGGTCGTGCGGTCGAGGACTTCGTGCGCCGTGATGGTCGCGGCGGCCGGCTCGACGAGGTAGAGCCCGTCGGCGGCGGAGACGACCAGGATGTCGGCTTGCGCGGCGTACTCGACGAGGCCGAGGTCGCCGGTCAGCGTGCCGCCGCTCGACGTTGCGGCCGGCTGGTCCGTCGTACCCGGCTTGAGAAGAGCCACCGCTCCCTTGACCTCGCCCGCGGCGATGCGGGGAAGCCACTTCGCCTGCTGGTCAGGCGATCCCGCGAGCCGAACGGCCTCGCCCACCAGCACGGTGCCGAGCCACGGACCGGGGATGGTGCCGGCGCCGAAGGCCCGGGAGATGACCGCCGCGTCGAGCAGGCCGAGGCCGATGCCGTCGTGCTCCTCGGGAACCATGACCGCGAGCCAGCCCTGTTCGCCGATCGCCTTCCAAAGGCCCTCGGGGATGCCGTTCGACTCGGGGTGCTCGTAGAGGTCACGGACCTGCTGCTGACCGAACTTGTCGCCGAGGTAGTCGCGCACCGCGTCCTGGAGGGCGCGCTGCTCGTCGGTGAGCTGGAACTTCACGCCGTCTCCTAGCGGGGCAGGCCGAGCACGCGCTCGGCGACGATGGAGCGCTGAACCTGCTGCGAGCCGCCCCAGATGGTGCAGCTGCGCGACCAGAGCGCGAGGGTGGTGAGCTCTTCGAGCGACAGGCCCGGCTGCGGGTCCGGCACTTGGAAGGCGGAGCCGAGGACGTTCTCGTAGGTGTCGCTGACCTGGCGGAACGCCTCGCTCCACATGATCTTCGTCATCGAGGCCTCGTAGCCGAGGTCCTTGCCCTGCGACGTCTGAGTGAGCACGTGCCAGGAGTGGTACTTGAGGCACTCGAGGTCGACGAGGCTGCTGGCCAGCCGCTGCCGGATGACTGGGTCGTCCACCGCCTTGCCGCTGCCGCGGTCGACCTGCTTGGCGATGTCCACGACCGCGTCCCACTGGCCCTTGAAATCGGTGTACTGGCCGATGGCTGACGAGCCGCGCTCGAAGCTCAACAGCAGCATCGCGGTCATCCAGCCGTTGCCCTCACCGCCGAGCACCTCGCTCAGCGGGCACAGCGCATCGGTGAAGAAGACCTCGCCGAACTCGCTCTCACCGGTGATCTGCTTCAACGGCCTCGCCTCGACGCCCGGCTGGTGCATGTCGACGAGCAGCATGCTGATGCCGGTGTGACGGCCGCCCTCGCTGCTGCCGGTCCGGGCAAGGGTGAAGATCTTGTCGCCGTGCATCGCGTTCGTCGTCCAGATCTTCTGGCCGTTGAGCACGTAGTGCTCGCCCTGCGGCTCGGCCTTCATCTGCAGTGCGGCGAGGTCGCTGCCGGCACCGGGTTCCGAGAAGCCTTGGCACCAGATGGTTTCTGTC
>JBHEMB010000346.1:0-3584 GCA_046262855.1 Mycobacteriales bacterium
GTGCACGTCAACAGGCCGAGGCGACCACGGGTGGCCGGCAGGCCTGGGCCCATAAGCGGGAATCGCGGCTCGCAGAGCGACTGGAGCGTCGGATCGTCGCCTCCTTCGACTCCGTCATCGCCGTGTCCGACCAGGACGCCCGACTCTTGGGCACCCGCGTTGCAGTCGTCCCGAATGGCGTGGACGTGGAGCGCTTCTCGGTTACCCCGCTGCCGCGCGCCGCGCGTGTTGTCATGACCGGCACGTTGGGCTATCTGCCCAATGTTGACGGCATCCACTGGTTGGTGAGCGAGGTATGGCCGCGGGTTCGCCAGGTGATTCCAGAGGCCACCCTGGAGCTTGTGGGAAAGGACCCGTTCCCGACCGTGGCCGCCCTGGAAGGAAGGGACGGCGTGCGTGTCATCGCGGACGTGCCGGAGATCGGACCGTATCTGCGACGGGCTCGCGTGGCCGTAGTACCGCTGCGGATCGGATCAGGGACGCGGCTCAAGGCCCTGGACGCGATGGCGGCCGGTCGGCCGGTCGTAGGCACCGCCATCGGACTGGAAGGTCTCAACATCCGAGATGGCCGGGAAGCGATCGTGGCGGACGATCCTGAGTCGTTCGCAAACGCTGTGGTGGCTCTCCTTCGCGACGACGACCTCGCGCAGCGGCTTGTTGCAGCAGGTCGCGCGTTCGTGGAGGAGAACCATGATTGGGCTCGGATCGGCGACGTCTTTGCTGCTCACGTGATCGGGCTCTCAGGGGCTCCGGCATGACGTCTCCGCTACACGTCGCAATCGACGGGTACGCGCTCGGAGACTCCTCGTCGTTTCGTGGTATCGGCACCTATCTGCGCGGGCTGCTCAGCGGGCTGACTGAGGTCGACGATGTGTCCGTGACGGTACTCGCGACCCAGCGCTCGACGGTCCCACCTGGTCTGGCCTGGAAGCGGATCAGGCGACACGCACCCAGCCGGTGGGCGATGGCGGAGCACGACAACCGGCTGCGCCTTGATCTTTCCCGGGTTCGCCACGACGTTCTTCACAGCCCGGCCCAGGAGCCACCCAAGAGCAGCGGCCGACCGTGGATTCAGACGCTGCACGGATTTCTTCCACTGCTTGGCGGGGCAGACGACGCCGAGCTGCAGAAGTGGGGCCGAATGACGCCGCGGATCAAGTCGGCGTCTGCCTGGATCGCGGTGAGCGAGCAAACGGCTCGCCATGCGGTTGACCTGCTCGAGCTCGACGCGGGACGCGTCCATGTGATCCCCCACGGGGTCGCACCGGAGTTTACGACTGACGGTCCCGTGCCCGATGAGTCTCCGTACCTGCTCTTCGTCGGTGAGTACGGGCCGGACAAGGGGTTTGCCGAGGCGATGGCCGTCGTGGCGTGGCTGGCCTCTCAGGGGTTTCCGCACCGCCTCAAGATGGCTGGACGCATCGTGCCGTGGACCGAGGAGCCGATCCGAACGGCGGTGTCGGCGGCGCCCCGGCCCGACCTCGTTGATCTCCTCGGCTACGTAGGTCATCTCACACAGCTCCCTGCGCTCTACCGCGGTGCCTCGGCGCTCATCGTTACCAGTCGCTTCGAGAGCTTCTGCTTGCCTGCGCTGGAAGCGATGGCAAGCGGCGTGCCAGTGCTCGCCTTCGACAACTCTGCTTTGCCGGAGACGCTGGGAGAGGCCGGCGTGCTCATCCCGGACGGTGATGTTGCGGCGATGGGTGCTGCACTGGCACGAATTCTGAGTTCGGAGCGGGAACGTGAGCGGTTGATCGAGTCCGGGCTCGAGCGCGCGATGGCTCGTTCGTGGAAGGCTTGTGCTCTCAGGCACGCTGAGGTTTACCGATCGGTGGTGACTGGCTCGTAGTCATTCAATGCTGGGTCGCCGCGCACCGGCTGGGCGACTGCGACCAGAGCTGCGAACAGAAATGCGGTGGGCAGGTCGGAGAAGGGCTCGAGGAACAAGCTCTGGACCAACACGCCGACAGCCGCTGCTGCCGCTCCGAGATGCAAAGCACTCCCTCCTAGGGCTCGGTGGGTGCGTAGGCAGCTGACGACGAGGCTGAGCAACAACCCCGCCAGCAGGACCAGACCCAGCACGCCAAGCTCGAGCGCAGTCTGCAGGAACGTGTTTTCGGCTGTGATCGTGACCACCCCAAAGCGGTTCGCGACGTTCGGATTGGTTCCGAGTCCGAACCCCAGTAAGTGATCACGGGCGAGGGACAGCGCGGTGGAGCTGCCTTGGCTGTGGGCCTCGGCGGACGGGTCGGAACCCGTGAACGCCGAGGTCGTGCGGCGAACGAGATCACTCCCGAGGAGAAACGGTGCGGCAACGAGCAAGCCCGTGGTGACGAGCAACGTGCCGCGGGCACGGCTAGCCAGCAGAGGTGTTGCGCGCTGCGACAACACGAAGAGCAGGACCACCAGTCCGCTCAGGACCGCGCTGCGTGTCAGCGTCAACGACAAGGCCACGAGGCTTCCGCCCAGGAGCAGAATCATCCGTCGCGAGACGCGTGTCGCGGCCAGATGCGGCGCCAGCGCGGCAAGCAGGATGACCATGATGAAGCCGGTGCTCAAGGAGTTTGCCGTCAGACCCCCCGCCCGTAGCGCCTTTCCAGTTCCGAAGTCGTTGACGTCCGCGAGCAGCGGCGAGCTTCCCAACGCCGCCGACAGGTAGTTAGGGACGCGTAGCGTCGCCGTGAGGAAAGTTTCCCAGGCGTGCGGTCGCAACTTCTCGTACGTCGTGGCCGCTACCTCCAGCGCGGTAATGACGTACAACGTTCTCATGAAATACTGGGCTGTTCGTGGGGGCAGCCGGAGACGCCGCAGGCCGAGCAGGAAGATCAGCCATTCCACGTCGAACCGCCATCCGTACGAACGGATGTTGAAGGGCAGTGCGTCGGCGCCAGGGCTGGCCAATGGCAGCAGCAGGTAGAGCGTGACGAGCCCGATGAACGCCAAGCCCCAACGCTCCACCGCATCGAGAGGCCCGCTCTCGCGCCGTCCGGATTCGGCCAGGCATGAGAGGACAACCACCACCGCGAGGTCCTTGTAGTACGTGTAGGGGCGCACCGCGGTGAGGGGAACACCGATCCGCAGGAGGAGGCTCGGTAGAAGCGGCACCAGCACTCCGAGAAGAGCGGCGCCTGGCAGCACGAGGTCCAGTCGACGGCGCAGTGCCACAACGAGGAGTACACCTAGAGTGACACCAATTGTCGCGCGACCCATCGCCCCGTTCGTGGTACTGGCCCGCCAGGCGATCAACAGGACAGCGGCGCGGCAGAGCAGCCGCAGGCCTCCCTGTTGCCAATCTCCTGTCCAGAACCGTGGCACTCTGGCGACCTCGACGACACTCGTGTGCGGGCCGTACCGCACGTGTGCGATGAGAGTAGACGGACATGACGAAGGGAACGCAGCATGCGAGTGGCTCTCGACGCTCGCACCATGCAGTTCCCTGTGCTGGGCGGCATCGGCCGCAGCCTGGTCAACCTGCTGCCCCTGCTTTCAGAGTCCGTCGACCTGCATCTGCTGACCGATTCGCGGGAGCCGAGGATTAAGACGCGGCTTCCCCAGACCCCCTTGCGCCAGCCCATCCCCGGGGT
>JBHEMB010000347.1:0-2738 GCA_046262855.1 Mycobacteriales bacterium
CACGGTCAAGGTCGCGCAGCAGGTGGGGGTGCAGGCCCTCTACGACACCATGAAGGCGTTCGGCTTCGGCGCGAAGTCGGGTGTCGGGCTGCCGGCCGACAGCAAGGGCCTGCTGCCACGACCCGACCACTGGTCGGGCACGTCGATCGCGAACATCCCCATCGGCCAGGGCGTGTCGACGACGGTCCTGCAGGTCGCGTCGGTGTACGCCACGATCGCCAACAACGGCGTGCGGGTGCAGCCCAGCATCGTGAAGGCTCAGCAGGACGCCGCCGGTCACTCATCACCGGCGCCGGCCCCGCCGCGGCGGCAGGTCATTTCCGCCCACGTGGCGACGACGATTCGCCAGATGCTCGAGTCGGCGGTGTCGGAGCAGGGCACCGCCCCGCTGGCCGCGGTCCCGGGCTACCGGGTCTCCGGCAAGACGGGCACCGCACAGCGCGTCGCCACTGACGGGCCACGCAAGGGCCACTACGACGGGACGTACACGTCCTCCTTCGTCGGCATGGCGCCGGCGGATGCCCCGCGCTTCGTCGTGGCGGTCGTGCTGCAGGGCACCGGCAAGAAGGGCTACTTCGGCGGCCAGGTCTGTGCGCCGCTGTTCAGCAAGGTGATGGGGTTCGCACTGCGGTCCTTCGAGGTCCCGCCCACGGGGACGGTGCCCCCGCGGCTCCGCCTCGAGGCCCCCTAGCCTTGCCCTGTGCTTCGCCCGGACCGTCCGACACCGCGCCCGCTCGCCGAGCTCCTCGCTGAGGTCGACGGGCTCCGGGTCGTCGGCGACCCATCGGGCGTCCTCGTGACCGGCTGCAGCCACGACTCCCGCGCCATCCAGCCAGGGGACCTGTACGCCGGCCTGCCCGGCTCCCACGCCCACGGTGCGGAGTTCGTGGCGCAGGCCGTCGCCGCCGGTGCGGTCGCCGTCCTCACGGACGAGGCCGGGGCCGCCCGGGTCGAGGGAGTGCCCGTCCTGGTTGCCCAGGCACCACGATCGGTGCTGGGCGAGGTGGCCTCCTGGGTGCACGGCCACCCGTCGAAGGCGCTGACGGTCCTCGGGGTCACGGGCACGAACGGCAAGACGACGACGGCGTTCCTGCTCGAGGCCGGGATGCGCGCTGCCGGCCACCGCACCGGGCTGGTCGGCACGGTCGTGACCCGGATCGGCGACGACGCCGTCCCGTCCACGAGGACGACGCCCGAGGCGACCGATCTGCACGCCCTGTTCGCCGCGATGGTGGAGCAGGGGGTGACCGCCGTCGCCATGGAGGTCAGCTCGCACGCGCTGTCGTACGGCAGGGTGGACGGCGTCCGCTTCGACGTGGCGGCGTTCACCAACCTGTCCCAGGACCACCTCGACTTCCACGCCGACATGGAGGACTACTTCCGGGCGAAGGCCTCGCTGTTCACGCCGAAGCGCTGCGACCAGGGCGTGGTCAACGCCGATGACGCCTACGGCCGGCGGCTGCTCGACGAGCTCCCGATCCCGCTGGTGTCCTTCGGCGCGGAGGCGGAGTGGCCGGTGCGCGACGTCGAGCTCCGGACCGACGGCAGCACGTTCCGCGTCGGCGAGCTCGTCGCCTCGGTGCAGCTGCCGGGGGAGTTCAACGTCAGCAACGCGGCCGCGGCCGTCGTCACACTGGTGCAGGCGGGCATACCGGTCGAGGCCGCCGTGTCCGGGGTGGCGAACCTTCCCGGCGTACCGGGCAGGATGGAGCGCGTCGACGTGGGTCAGCCGTTCACCGCCCTCGTCGACTACGCGCACACACCGGACGCGGTCGTCACCCTGCTGCGCTCGGTGCGTGCGGTCACGAGCGGCCGGGTCCTCGTCGTGCTCGGCTGCGGCGGTGACCGTGATCGGGGCAAGCGGCCGCTGATGGGAAGAGCCGCTGTCGAGGGCGCCGACGTCGCGATCCTCACCAGCGACAACCCCCGCAGCGAGGATCCGCTGGCGATCCTCGCCGAGATGGGTCAGCCCGCGGCCCTGCACGAGGCGGACCGCCGCAAGGCGATCGCGCTCGCGGTCTCGATGGCGCGGCCTGGCGACACCGTCGTGGTGGCCGGCAAGGGCCACGAGACCGGGCAGGACGTCGGGGGCGTCATCACGCACTTCGACGACCGAGAGGTCCTCCGCGAGGTGCTGGCCTCGTGACCCTGCTGCAGGTGCCGCCGGTGGCGGTGCGGGAGGGACTGCGCGACCTCGCGGTGGCGAGCGAGGGCAAGACGCGCAGGACCTTCGCCGTGCTGGGGAAGCTGCCCGGCACCCGCGAGGACTTGATGGAGCTCGGGCGGTTCCTCGTCCGCCTCGACATCACGTCGCTGGTGGTGGTCGGCGACGCCGGGCCCGTCCATGCCGGCGCGGTACTCGAGGGATCCTGGGGCGACGAGTCACGACACGTCGCCACCGAAGAGGAGGCGCTCGCACTGCTGAGGGCCGAGCTTCGGGACCATGATGTCGTGCTCGTGTCCGGACTGCCTGTGGTCGCCGCCGCCCTGGGGGCGCGCGCGTGATCTCCGTCCTGACCGCGGCCATCACCGCGCTCATCCTCAGCCTGATCGGCACGCCTGTCGTCGTGCGGTTCTTCCGCCGCGAGGGGTTCGGGCAGGAGATCCGCGAGGACGGACCAGCGAGCCACGCCACCAAGCGCGGCACGCCGACCATGGGCGGCACGGTCATCCTGCTCGCGACCTTCGCCGGCTATCTCGTGGCGCACCTCATCGCCCTGCGCAACCCCGGGCGCGGC
>JBHEMB010000348.1:0-3868 GCA_046262855.1 Mycobacteriales bacterium
CCTACACCACCGCCAAAGCCGGCCTGATCGGGCTGACCCGCGCGACCGCCGTCGACTACGGACCGCACCGGATCCGCGCCAACTGCATCTGCCCCGGTGGCATGGGCCCGGTCGAGCAGCGCGACATCTCACCGAGCCAGATGGAACTGCTGCTGGAGGCCGTGACCGTGGGCGGAGGAATGCTGCTGCCGGAGCCGGTGTGCCACGTCGACGACATGGCCGCCCTCATCGTCTTCCTGTGCGGACCGCGCACGCCGACCCTGACCGGCGCGGTGATCCCCGTGGACGCAGGCTTCACCGCGCACTGACGGGTGCCTCCACTTCTTCACGCCAACCACCCAACCCGTGCCCTAGCCGAGCGTGGGCACGCAGGCATGCAGGCGCACTCGCGTGAGCAGGTGGAGGCACCCCTCGGGAACGTCGCCTGCACCTGCCGCGGCCGGGCTCACTGTGCCGACTGCGCTGCTCGGCCTCGCGCTCGCGCTGGCACAGTCACGGCGGGCACGGTCAGCTGATGACGACGGCCCGCTCGGGGCAGTTCAGCGCGGCCTTCCGCACGTCAGCTTCGAGATCGGCCGGGACGTCTGGCATCAGGACGACGGCGTGTCCGTCCTCGTCGTCGAGCCCGAAAACAGTGGGTGCGGACATGGCGCACTGGGTGTGCCCTTGGCACTTGCTGCTGTCGACCGCGACCCTCACGACGTGCCTCCTGTGTGCGTCAGATGTATTAAGTGTACTCTAAATTGCAGTCGAGAGGAGAACAAGTCATGGGTGCACTGGACGGCCGCGTCGCGATCATCACGGGCGCAGGGCGAGGCATCGGGCGAGAGCACGCGCTGCTCTTCGCCGCCGAAGGAGCGCAAGTGGTGGTCAACGACCTCGGCGGCGCGCCTGACGGGCAGGGCGCTGACCTGACGCCGGCGCAGCAGGTGGTCGAGGACATCCGGGCCGCGGGCGGCCAGGCGATCGCCAACGGCGACGACGTCACCGATGGCGAGGGCGCCGCGCGTTTGGTGCAGTCGGCCATCGAGGAGTTCGGTGACCTGCACGTGCTCGTCAACAACGCCGGCATCCTGCGCGACCGGATGCTCGTCAACATGTCGGACGACGAGTGGGACTCCGTCATCCGCGTCCACCTGCGTGGCCACTTCATGCCGTTCCGCGCGGCTGCGAAGCACTGGCGTGACCAGTCCAAGGCGGGCCAGCAGGTGAAGGCCTCCGTCATCAACACGGCGTCGACGTCGGGGCTGTTCGGCCAGCCCGGCCAGACCAACTACGGCGCCGCGAAGGCCGGCATCGCGTCGATGTCGATCATCGCCCAGATGGAGCTCGAGCGGTTCGGGGTGCGTGTCAACGCGATCTGCCCGGCCGCGCGCACCCGGCTGACCGAGGGCCTCGCGGCCGCTGACGACCTGGGCGGATCGGGAGAGTTCGACCCGATGGACCCGGGCAACGTCTCGCCGTTCGTGGCCTACCTCGCCACCGAGGACTGCCCGATCAGCGGCCGTGCCTTCTTCGTCATGGGCGGTGAGGTCCATCTCTTCCAGCCGTGGGCGATCGTCGACAGGATCGAGACCGATCACCGTTGGACCGTGGCGGAGCTGCAGGACGAGGCAGCCCGCTTCGCGAAGGTCGAGTTCGACCTCGGCAAGCCCTACTGAGGCTCCTTCAGGTGCCGCCGATGACCTTGCTCTCGCGCAGGGCGGCCAGCTCGTCAGCGCCGTAGCCGAGCTCGCCGAGCACTTCGCTCGTCTGCTCGCCGAGCGCCGGGGCGTGCCGGCGGATCACGGTGGAGCGCTCGCCGTTCACCAGCGCCGGCAGCGTGACGTGCGTGAACGGCCCCGCGACGGGATGCTCGGCGTCGACGAAGACGCGGCGCTCCCGGAGCTGGTCGTCCTCGAGGAGCTGTGCCGGCTGCACAGCTGGACCCATGGCGATGTCGTGCTTCGCCGCGATCTCCACCCACTCGGCCTGTGTCTTCGTCCAGAAGATCTTCTGCAGCTCGTGGCGAAGGGCGAGGTTGTCCTCGCCGGAGGCGAAGTCGACGGGCCGGTCCTCGTTCTTGTCCTGCATGAGGTCTTCCCTGCCGACGGCCCGGCAGAAGTTGTCCCAGAAGAGGTGCTCGATGGCGCAGAAGAGCACGTAGCGCTTGTCTGCCGTTTGGTAGAACTGGTACTTCGCGCTGCCGGCCGGGCCGCCGGGATCGTCGCCGCCGGCAGCCGGCAGGCCATTGCGGTCGACGATCCGGTGGTTGTTGAGCGTGTACGTCGCAGCGATCCATGCCGACGAGATCACGGCCTCCGAGCCCGCGACATCGATGTGGCAGCCCTCGCCGGTCGTCGCTCGGCGTACCAGCGCTGCGGCCACGTGATAGGCGGAGTAGATGGCTCCTGCGGCCGTGCCCTCGCCGCCGGAGGTGATGCCGTTGAAGAACTGGGCGCTCTGGTCCTGCCGGACGAGGCCGTCGTCGCCGAGGTAGAGGGGAACGGCGGCGGCCGCGGCGTTCATCATCTGGCCGTGTGTCGGGATCGGTGCCAGCGGGCCGGTCGAGCCGAAGCCGCTGTACTGGCAGTAGATGATGTCCGGCTTGACCTCGCGCTGATGCTCGTAGCCGATGCCGAGCTTCTCGAGGGCGTTCGACGCGTTGCCGTCGACGAAGACGTCTGCCGTCTGCAGCAGCTTGAAGAAGACCTCCCTGCCGACCTCGCTGCGCAGGTCGAGCCCGACGCTCCTCTTGTTCTTGTTCACCTGCAGGTGGGCTGGGCTGTAGTGCGGCGCGACCTGGCCCAGGAAGTCGCGCAGGTAGTCGCCACGGAAGGGGCTCTCGACCTTGATGACGTCCGCGCCGAGGTCCGCCAGCAGCACCCCCAGGGTGTCACCGTTGAAGAGCTGGGCCGATTCGAGGACGCGGACGCCGTCGAGGAGCTGCATGCTGTGCCTCGCTGCCGGAGAGAGCAATAGAGTCTCCTGAATACTAGGCCGTCAGGGCCCGCGCAACCAGCGCGACCGGAAGCCGTGCCCAAATGTGCGCCTGTTCGTCCTGCGAGATCAGCGATCGAGGTCAATTCCTTGCACGCAACTGGTGATTGAGTACACGGAATCTGTCACGCTCGGGGCACTGGTGTCGCTGAGCTCGCTCGGCACCTGCTCGTGATGCGGTCGTGAGCCGGCAGTTCCAGGGGCTGTGCTGTTAAGGTCACTCAATTACGGTTCCCCTCCGGAGGCATCCGCATGACCTCACAGGTCCCGCTCGTGGACTACCTGGCTCTCGGGCAGCCACCGCACCTGGTGGCGCAGGAGTGCACCGCCTGCGGCGCGCGGTTCTTCGACCGCAGGGTCGCGTGCGCCGCCTGCTCCGGGCAGACCTTCCGGAGCGCTCAGGTGGCGACCGCCGGCGAGGTGACGTCGTTCACGATCGTGGCCTTCGGCCCGCCGGGTGTGGACGTTCCCTACGTGGCGGCGCTCGTTGACTGCGAGGGCACGACCGTGCGCGGCAACATCGTCGGCGTACCAGCCGATCCAGACCACGTGCAGCTCGGCATGAGGGTCGGGCTCACGACGTTCTCCCTGGGCGCTGATTCCCAGGGCACCGAGGCCATCGGTTTCGGCTTCACACCCCTTGGAGACACGGCATGAGCAGCGGCGACGTCTGGATCCTCGGGATCCACATGACGAAGTTCGGCAAGCACCCCGACAAGGACACCGTCGACCTCGCCGCTGAGGCGGCCATGGGGGCGTTGTCCGACGCCGGCGTGACGATGAAGGACATGGGCGTCCTTGCGGCTGGGAACCTGATGGGCGCGGGCGCACCGATCGGGCAGATGCTCCAGAAGCAGATCGGGCAGACCGGCATCCCGGTGTACAACGT
>JBHEMB010000349.1:0-15406 GCA_046262855.1 Mycobacteriales bacterium
TATGTCGTCCCCATCGCGCGGGCAATGACATGGCCGGCCAGCGCCAGCGACGCGTTGTTGTACGACACCGTTTCGCCCAGTGCCGTCACCTGCTCGATGTTCGCCATGTTGGCGACGTACTTCTCGAGCGCGTCGTCGCCGTCGCCGGTGTCCTCGAAGACGTCGCCCATCCAGCCCGCGGTGTGGTTGAGCAGCTGCAGGACGGTGACCTTCGCCGCCACGTCCTCGTCCGTGAGCGTCAGCTCCGGGAGGTAGGTCCGGACCGGCGCCTCGAGGTCGACGAGGCCCTTCTCGGCCAGGACCATGAGTGCGGTCGCGGTGAGCGTCTTGCCGGTGGAGCCGAACTGGAACAACGTGCTCTCGTCCACCGCGAGCGGGTGATCGAGGTTGGTCACGCCGTGCGCGGCGATCTCGGTCTTGTTGCCGATGACGATGCCGGCGACGACGCCTGGGACGTTCAGCTCCGTGGCCAGCTCTGTCAGCTTCTCCTGCAGGGACACCATGACCCCACCTCCTTACGACGTAAGTCTCCCTTACAATGTAAGTCGCGTCAAGGGGTCAGGCCCCGCACGAGTCCGTCGACCAGGGTCCGCCAGAACTCGTCGAGTCCGACCTCGCTGCCGACGACCTTGTGCAGCAGCGGGAACTCGTCGACGGAGAGAGCCCTGATGCCCGTCTCGTCGGGCGCGTCCGGGAGGCTCCTGGCGATCGCCTCCAGCTGGGTCATGGCCAGCAGAGCCACCGCCGCGGCCTGCAGGGCGGCGAAGCCGGACGCCACGTCGTAGCCGGCCCTGGTGAACGCCGCGAGGCCGGCCTCGAACGGCTTGGCCGACTCCGGGTCGTCGAGCGGCACCGCGCGGGTGCTGAGCAGCCCCACCAGTCGCGGGTGCTGCTGCGCGAGTGACCGCAAGCCGTCCGCCGTACCGCGGATCCACTGCTCGGCGGTGACCTCGCCGGTGGGCAGGGCGGCGACCTGGATGAGCAGGTCGACGAGGCCGTTGAGCATCGCCTTCTTGCTCGGTACGTGGTGGTACAGCGACATCGCCTCCACGTTGAGCCGCGCGGCTACGCTGCGCATCGTCACGGCCTCGAGGCCGCGCTTGTCGGCAATGGCGAAAGCGGCCTTGAGGATGCGGTCCTTCGACAGCGGTCGGGCAGCGCTCACCGGTGCATCCTGGCACCTCGCACCCTGGGCCGTCGTGGTGTCGCCCAGCCGACAGGCGCGCACTGTCCGGCACGACAGGCTTGCCGCTGGCGGAGGAGCGACGCTCTCCGCATCACATCGTTCAAGGGGGACAAGCAGATGAAGAACGCCCTGGTCGTCGGTGCCGTCACGGCGGTCCTGCTCACGCCGGGTGCCGCAGCCACCGCGGACCCGAGACCGGACTACGCGCCGCCGGTCGTGAACAACGTCAACCCCGTCGTCGTCGCCGACGAGTCGGGTGCGCAGTCGGCCGTCGTGCGGGCCAGCTACACCTGCTACGGCGGCAGCCCGACGCACCTCTACATCGGGGTGAAGCAGGGACCGGACGTCAACGCCACCGACCACACCTCAAGCGACTACGCCGACTCGTTCTTCAGCACCAACTGGAACTCTGACGGGCCCGGGTTGTCGTTGAACTGCGACGGCCGTCGCCACACCCAGGGCTTCCTGCTCAAGCCCGACCCGTACTTCCCCTACCACCACCCGAACCCGGCGCCGCTGCACGCCGGTTCGGTGCTCGTGCAGTTCTGCATGTTCGACAGCACGAACACCGGCGAGGGTGACGAGAGCGGCTTCGCCTTCGACTACACCATGAAGAAGCTCGTGCTCGGGGACTGATCCAGCAGCCCGTCACCCGGGCAGGTGGAACCCGCCCTCAACCGGCGGTGGGGGTGCGGTGGTCGGCGGTGGCGCCGGCACTGGCGGCAGCGGAGCGGCGACCACCGGAGCCGGTACGGCGGCCAGCTCGGCCCGCCGACGGCGCTCGGCGAGGACGGCCGTGAGGTAGGCCCAGCCAGGGGTGCCCGGCGGGGGAGGGGGCGCCGTCACCGCTGCGACGGCGCCGGCGAGCCGGTTGCCCAGGTCGGCGCGGGACGCCTCGCTGAGCTGGGGGGCCCGGGCGAGGAACGTGCGGACGGAGGCAGCCAGGTCGTCCGGCAGCCGCGTGAGGTCGAGGGTCTGCGCCCAAGGCACGAGCAGCGCTGGCATGACCGCGTAGTAGGTGTGCGCGCCGCTGACCCGCTCCTGGATCACGATGGTGCCGGCGGCCAGGTCGCCCAGGCGCTTGCCCTTGCTGTTCAGCAACGAGCTGATGACGGCCGCGCTGTAGAACGTCAGGCCGGGCCGCTCGACGATGAACCCGATGAGGCCGCGGACGAACGCCTGCCGGAACCCGATCGGCCCGGCGTCGTCGCGCACGACGCGCAGGCCGAGCGCTGCCTTGCCGAGGGTCTTGCCCTTCCAGAGGGTCTCCGACAGCACCGGGTAGCCGAGCCAGACCGCGACGAGGATGAGCAGGACCTCGGCGGCGGCTGCGGCGTCGTTGGAGGCGCCGACGAGGCTGAACAGGAAGGTCAGCAGCAGGAAGCCGGCGAACTGCACCGTCGCGTCGATCAGCGCCGCCAGCATCCGGGACGGGAGCGCCGCCTCGCGCAGGTCGAGCGCGACCGCCTCACCGGTCACCAGCTGCGACACCCTGCATCCCCCTTCCGTGATCCTGCCGAGCACCTAGTCTGCCGTCTCGTGGACCTCGACGTGTTCGTCTCGCGGCACGCCGGCGAGTGGGCCCGTCTCGAAGAGCTGATCCGGCGATCGTCGACGCCGCGCCGGCTGAGCGGTGCAGAGGTCGACGAGCTCGTCGAGCTCTACCAGCGGACCGCCACTCACCTGTCGGTCGCGCAGAGCAGCGGCGGTGACCCGGTCCTGGTGGGCCGGCTGTCGTCCCTGGTGGCGCGCGGGCGCAGTGCCGTCACAGGGACGCGCAAGGGCGCGCTGCGCGACGTGGTGCGCTTCCTCACCGTCGACTTCCCGGCAGTGCTCTACCGGGCCCGGTGGTGGTGGCTGGGCACCACCGCCTTCTTCCTGCTCGTCACGGTCGCCTGGACCGCCTTCCTGCTGACCCATCCGGACGCGCGCAACCAGATCGCGACGCCGGACCAGGTCCAGCAGCTGGTGGACCACGACTTCCAGGACTACTACCAGCAGGCGCCGGCCCAGGACTTCGCGGCGAAGGTGTTCACCAACAACGCGCTGATCGCGGGCATGACCATCGCCAGCGGGCTGCTGCTCGGGATTCCCGTGGTGTTCCTGCTCTACCAGAACGCGGTCAACGTCGCGGTGGCCGCTGCTTTCATGATCGCCGGCGACCGTACCGGCCTTTTCTTCGGGCTCATCCTCCCGCACGGGCTGCTCGAGCTGACGACCATCTTCGTCTCCGCGGGGCTGGGACTCCGGCTCGGCTGGACGGTCGTCGACCCCGGCGGGCGGACCCGCGCGCAGGCGCTCGCCGAGGAGGGCCGGGCGACGGTCGTGGGCGCCGTCGGCACCGCGCTGATGCTGCTGGTCAGCGGCATCCTCGAGGCCTTCGTCACCCCGAGTGGGCTGCCGACCTGGGCGCGGGTCGGCATCGGCCTGCTCGTCGAGTGCGGCTTCCTCTGGGTCGTGTTCGGCCTCGGCCGTCGGGCTGCGCAGGCCGGCGTCACGGGCGACCTGGACCTGGAGCGCCGCGGCGACTACCTTCCCAGCGCCGGCTGACCCGCAAGCCGCCGACACGGCGACGTGCACCGTGGCCTGGCAGGGCTCCCCTCACATCGTCGGCGCCGGCGCGCCGACACTCCGCGCGACAAGGTGGCTTTCACCTTGCTCCGGCGCGGCACCTCTCACATCGTCGGCAACAGGCGGCGACTACAGGCGGCCGGCTGCCTTCAACGACAGGTAGCCGTCGGCGACCTTCGACGCGAAGATCTCGGGAGGGGCGTCGATCACCTCGACCCCGCGCCGGCGGAGCTCGGCAGTGAGGGTACGGCGGTCGGCGCGGGCCTTCTCCGCAGCGGCGGCCCCGTAGACGGCGTCCACGCCGGACCGGCCCGCGGCCAGCTCCCCGAGGCGGGTGTCACCGACACTCGCGAGCACAACGGTGTGCCGGCTGGTCAGCGATCCCAGCACCGGCAGCAGCCCCTCGCGCAGCGGCGCGGCCTCCAGGGCGGTGAACAGGACCACCAGGGACCGGCGGCGGCTGCGGCGGAGCACCTCGGAGACCAGCCGCCGGTTGTCGGTCTCGACCAGCGCCGGCTCCACGAGCGCGAGCATGTCGACCATCCGGGCCAGCAGCTCCTCGCGGCCGGCGCCCTCGACGCTGCCGCGGACCTCCCGGTCGAGGGCCAGCACGTCGACCCGGTCACCCGCCTTCGAGGCGAGGGCGCCCAGCAGGAGAGCGGCGTCGAGGGCGAGGTCCAGGCGCGGCACGTCACCGATCCGCGCCGCCGAGGTACGGCCGGTGTCGAGGACGACCAGCAGCCGCCGGTCCCGCTCGGGCCGCCAGGTGCGGACGACGACGTCGGCCTTGCGTGCGGTGGCCCGCCAGTCGATGGAGCGGACGTCGTCGCCGACGACGTACTCCCGCAGCGAGTCGAACTCGGTGCCCTGGCCGCGGGTCCGGGCGACCAGCTGCCCGTCGAGCTGCCTGAGCTTGTCGATCTTCTCGGGCAGGAACTTGCGGGACGTGAACGGGGGCTGCACCCGGACCCGCCACGGCACCTCGTGCCGGCCCTGTCGGGCCGCCAGTCCGAGCGGTCCGACGGCCCGGACAGTGACCCGGTCGGGCAGCCTGTCGCCGCGACGAGTGGGTCGCAGCGTCGTGGTGAGGACCCGGCGCTCGCCGGGCGGGACGGCCAGCACCTGCAGGCGCGGCCAAGCGCCGGCCGAGGGCACCCAGGCGTCGCGCAGCACCCCGCGCAGCCGGCGGCCGGTGGCGTTCACGACGGAGAGCTGCACCTCCACGGCCTCGCCCAGCCGGCAGGTCGCGGCTCCCGAGCGGCTCAGCTGCAGCCTGGTGACGGGGGCCGCGAGGAGCACGTCCGCGGCCAGCACGACGAGCAGCAGGCCCACCACGACGAGCGCGGTCGACAGGTGCGGCGACGCGCTGACGGGCAGCAGGCCGAGCAGCGCGAGCAGCACGGCCCGTCCCGTGACGGCCATCGCGGCTAGCGGGGCACCGGCACGGTGGCCAGCACGCCCTCGAGCACCGCATCGCTCGAGACGCCCTCGAGCTCGGCCTCGGGTCGCAGCGACACGCGGTGCCGCAGCGCAGGACGCGCCAGCGCCTTCACGTCGTCAGGCGTGACGTAGTCCCGGCCCGACAGCCAGGCCCACGCCTTCGACGTCGCCAGCAGGGCGGTCGCACCGCGAGGGGAGGCGCCGAGCTGCAGCGACGGCGAGACCCGGGTGGCGCGGCAGATGTCGACGACGTACTCGAGCACCTCCGGGGCGACCGTGAGCCCGGCGACAGCCGCCCGGCCGGCGGCCAGGTCGGCCGCCGTCGCGACCGGCGAGAGCATCGAGAGGTCCCGCGGGTCGAAGCCGTTGTTGTGCGCTTCGATCACCCGGACCTCGTCGGCCCGCTCGGGCAGCGGGACCGTCAGCTTGAGCAGGAACCGGTCGAGCTGCGCCTCCGGCAGGGGATAGGTCCCCTCGTACTCGACCGGGTTCTGCGTCGCGATGACGACGAACGGGTCGGGCAGCAGCCGCGGGTCGCCGTCGACGGAGACCTGCCGTTCCTCCATCGCCTCGAGCAGCGCGGCCTGCGTCTTCGGCGGTGTGCGGTTGATCTCGTCCGCCAGCAGCAGGTTCGTGAACACCGGCCCCTCGCGGAAGGAGAACGCCGCCGTGCGCGCGTCGTAGATCAGCGAGCCGGTGATGTCACCGGGCATCAGGTCCGGCGTGAACTGCACGCGCTTGGTGCTGAGGGCGAGCGAGGCTGCGACCGACCGGACGAGCAGGGTCTTGGCGACGCCCGGGACGCCCTCCAGCAGCACGTGGCCGCGGCAGAGCAGTGCCACGACGAGCCCGGTCACCGCGGCGTCCTGGCCGACGACGGCCTTGGCCACCTCGGTGCGCAGCGCGAGCAGCGCCTCCCGAGGGTCCCTTGCCGCAGCAGTACGACGACGGGGGGTCGTCACGAGCCAGACACCTCCTGGGCCAGCAGATCGAGGGCGCGGGCAAGGCGCACGAGGGCGTCGTCATCCGCAGGTGGGGGACCGTACAGCAGCGCCTGCACCTCAGGAGCGGGCCGCGCGGTCCGGCCGGCCACCAGCTGGACCAGTGCCTCGGGTGCCGGATGGCGCCCGGCGCCGAGCCGGCCGGCGAGGCGGTCGCGGCAGCCACTGCGCAGCGCCTCTGCCGCGGTGCCGCGTGCCCCGGCCGCGCGGTAGAGCCGCCCGCGACCCTCGACGGTCTCCGCGGCTCGCACGACCACGGGCAGCGGCTCGGGCACGACGCGACCCAGCCGCCGGCCACGCCAGAGGATGCCGACCACGGCGACGACGACGAGCCACCTCTCCGCGGCGGGCAGCCACGGCGGCAGCAGGTCGCTGAGGCCTGTCACCGGCCGCTCGCCCTCAATCCGACGATCCGGGTCAGGCACCAGCCAGCGCACGCTGCGGCCCTGGCCGAGCAGTTGCAGGCCCAGCTCCGCGTTGCCCTCGTCCCCGAGCCGCTCGTTGCTCAGCGCCGCGCCGCCGCCGAGCAGCACCAGGTCCTGGTCGGGCAGGTGCACCAAGGTCCGGTCGTAGCAGCGCTGCGCGTGCGGGTCGCCACCGCCGTACCGGAAGCCGCCGGTCCTGACCGTCGCGGCGGCGACCGCGGGGGCGTAACCGCAGCCGGGGTCGCGGTCCCGCTCGTCCGCCACTGCATCTACCTGCGCGTCGATCCCGAGCTGCTCGACCGTCTCGGGGCCCGCGCTCGCGAGCACGAGCAGGACGCCCGCGCCTTGCAGGTCGCTGATCTCCAGCGCTGTCAGCAGTGTCGGATCGGACACGAAGATGGTCGCGTCCGAGGGGATGCCGTCCACGGTCGACGGGACGTCACCCGTGCGCTGGACGTCGACGCCCTGGTCGCGCAGCAGGGTCGCGAGCGCCCGGCCGCCCGCAGGCTCGTAGGACTCCGGGTCGAGCGACCCGCTGCGCCCCACCCCCGTGGTGAGGACGAGCAGCAGCAAGGCCAGCAGCAACCCTGCAGCCAGCAGCACAAGGGCACGGTTGCGGCGCAGCCAGGTGCGCGGGGTGACGGTGGTCGAGCTCATGACGGGTACGGCGGGAGCGTCGGCCTGCAGCGTCACGCGCGGGCCAGCCGTGCCTCGCGCACCGCGCGGTCGACCTCGACGAGCACCGCGTAGCTGGAGGCGTCCGCTGTCCGGCCGCCGTACCAGACGTCGTCGAAGACCCGCACCCCCCGCTCGAGCGGAGCCGCCACAGCGGTGACCGCCCGACCGGCCTCGCGGGCGAGCTCGTCAGCGGTCCGGCCGGGGCGCGGATCCAGCACCCCCCTGCTCTCGAGCTCGCGGGCGACCGCACGCAGCCGCTCCCTGACGGCGTCGGCCCAGCGGCCCGCTGCAGCCGCCGCGTCGGCGCGTGCCCGGTGGTCGGCGGCAGTTGCCGTCGTCCCTGCCGCGAACAGCGCCTGGTCGCTGCGGCCCAGGCCGGACGGACGGCTCCGCCAGACGACCAGCGTGACCAGCCCGGCGAGGAGCAGGATGACGATCACCAGGCCGAGCGCGCCGCCCGGCACCACGTCGGTGGCCTTCGACAGCGCCTTGTCGATCTGCTCGAACAGCCAGTTCAGCAGCCGGTAGGTCCACGGCGGCTTGGCGTCCTGATAGCCCTGCTTGGACAGCTCGTGGCGGGCGGCGCGCTGGGCCGCCTCCCGGTCCAGGCCGGTGCCGTCGAGGAGCGGGATCACGCGCTCGGTGCCGCCGCGGGCGTCGCTGCGGCGGTCTGCAGCGCGACGTCGAGACCCTCGGTCCGCATCCGCAGGTCGACGTAGAGCAGGGCGCGCAGGCCGGCGCTGTAGGGCGCGAGGAAGGTCTGGACGACTCCGCTCACCACTGCCGTGACGATGAAGAACCCGGCGCCCAGGGTGGCGGTTCCCCCGGTGAACAGCGGCAGCTCGGCGATGATCACGACCGGGATCGTGAGGATGCTGGCGATCACGCTGGTGATGAGCCAGGCCAGCGCCAGCATGCCGAGCATCCGCCAGAAGCTGCGCATCACGAGCACCCGGCTGCGGCGCAGCGATGCCATCACCCCGATCCGCTCGAGGACGAGTGCGGCCGGCGCCACGGCAAGCACCGTGACGACCCAGATCTCGAGGGGGATGACGGGCAGCATCAGGAGCAGCGCGAGCGGGCCCGTGAGCACAGTCAGCACCAGCACGAGGAGGATCGGCGCCGCGAGGATGAGCCCTCGCAGGAGAGTCACGCCGAGCAGCGCCCAGATGCGGGGGCGGGTGGCGGTCCAGGCATCGGTGACGCTCGCGGGCTGCCCCAGGACGGCGCGGCTGACCACGGTGACCAGCGCGCCGGTGAGCACCGCGCCGGCCAGGAAGTCGAGGATGCTGCCCGGGAGCCCGGCACCGTTGAAGCCGTTGCCGAAGCTGTCGCCGGTCGTGGTCTGCGCGCTCAGTGTCTGGCTCTGCGTGAACATCAGCAGGAAGGCCACGTTGATGAGCGTCACGACGATCGACACCACGGCGGACAGGGCGAGCGTGGGCTTCGGGTAGCGCCGGATGATCTTCACACCGCCGTCGAGGAGCTCACCGACCCCGAGCGGACGCAGCGGCACGACGCCGGGCATGGGGGTCCAGGCGGGCGCCCAGCCCTGCCAGCCGGGCTGCGGCGCCGGCGGGTAGCCGACCGGCTGCGGGGCCGGGCCCGGGTAGGACGGTGCGTACGTCGGCGGCTGCCAGCTGCCTGCCTGCCCGGGTCGGTCGTGGGGGTCGCCGCTCGGCGAGGCCCAGCCGTCCTCGGATTCGCTCATGCGCCCATGCTTCCACGCCGCGCCCGCTGTCGTCAGAGACGGTGCGGCCCGCTGGTGCCACGATGGAGCCATGCCACCAGCGCGCCCCACGACCGCCCGGGTCCTCGTCGTCGACGACGACCCTGCTCTGGCCGAGATGCTCGGCATCGTGTTGCGGGGCGAGGGGTTCGAGCCGGCCTTCGTCTCGGACGGCGACGCAGCACTGGGCGCGTTCCGGCGCGAGAAGCCCGACGTCGTCCTGCTCGACCTCATGCCGCCGGGCACCGACGGCATCGAGGTCTGCCGGCAGATCCGCGCCGAGTCCGGCGTACCCATCGTGATGCTCACGGCGAAGGGCGACACCGAGGACGTGGTGCGCGGCCTCGAGACAGGCGCCGACGACTACCTCGTGAAGCCGTTCAAGCCCAAGGAGCTGGTCGCCCGGGTGCGGGCCCGGCTGCGCAGCCACGACACGGAGCCCGAGGCGCTGACGATCGGCCCTCCGGAGGACGCCGTGACGATCGACGTGCTGGGGCACGTGGTGGCCCGGGACGACAAGGTCATCGCGCTGACGCCGCTCGAGTTCGACCTGCTGCTCGCGCTGGCGCGCCGCCCCAAGACCGTGTTCACGCGGGAGGTCCTGCTCGAACAGGTGTGGGGCTACCGGCACGCCGCCGACACGCGGCTGGTCAACGTGCACGTCCAGCGGCTGCGGGCCAAGGTGGAGCGCGACCCGGAGCACCCGACGGTCGTGCTGACGGTCCGCGGCATCGGCTACAAGGCGGGTCCGGGCTGAGCACCCTGAGCCGGTTGGTCCGCCGGATCTCGCAGCGCTGGCGACGTTCTGCGCAGACCAGGGTCGTCGTCAGCACGATGGTCGGCAGCGCCGTCGCGGTGCTGCTGCTGGCCTCCTTGCTCCTGGGGCAGGTCGGCCGGGGCCTCGTGAGCGCCCGCACCCGGGCGGCGCTCGTGACGGCGCAGTCCGGCATCGTCAAGGTCGAGGACGGCATCAACAGCACCCGCCCGGGGCCTTCCCTCGACCCGCAGCTGCAGGCGATCGCGAAGGACCTGTCCGATGCCGGCCAGGTCGGCAACCAGTACCGGATCCTGCTCGTCCGCGCCGACGGCAGCGGCACCAGCTACGCCACCGCGGGCGTGTCGGCGGCCGACGTACCCGCGAAGCTCGAGCGCGCCCTCGACACGTCGGGCCTGGCCTACTCCTACGTGCACGGGAGCCCCGACCGCCTCGTCGTGGGTGGCGTCGTGGACACGCCCCTCGGCGACTTCCGGCTCTACCAGTTCTTCCCGCTGTCCTCGGAGCAGTCCACCCTCAGCCTGGTACGGCGGACGACGGCCATCGTCGGAGGGTTGCTGGTGCTGCTGCTGCCGCTGCTCGTCTACCTGGTCATCCGACAGGTCGTGCGGCCGGTGCGCGAGGCGGCGCGCACCGCGGAGCGGCTCGCGCTCGGTGACCTCGAGGAGCGCATGCAGGTCCGAGGAGAGGACGAGCTGGCCCGGCTGGCGACGACCTTCAACTCGATGGCGGTCGCGCTCCAGAAGCAGATCCGCCAGCTCGAGGACCTCAGCCGCGTCCAGCGCCGGTTCGTGGCGGACGTGACGCACGAGCTCCGCACACCCATCACGACGGTGCGGATGGCGGCGGACGTGCTGCACGAGGCACGCACCGACTTCCCGCTCGCGGCAGCCCGCAGCGCGGAGCTGCTGCAGGCGGAGCTCGGCCGGTTCGAGCAGCTGCTGTCGGAGCTGCTCGAGATCTCCCGGTACGACGCCGGGGACGCCCGGGTCGACGCTGAGCCGACCGACCTGGTCGCCCTCGTGCACCGGGTCGCCGACGCGGTGCAGCCGCTGGCGGCGCGCAAGGGCACTGCCATCGAGGTGCTGGCCAGCGGTCCGGTGGTCGCCGAGGTCGACCACGTCCGCATCGAGCGCGTCATCCGCAACCTCGTGGTGAACGCCATCGAGCACGGGGAGGGACGGCCGATCGAGATCCGCGTCGGTGCCGACGACCGCTCCGTCGCCGTCACTGTCCACGACTACGGGGTCGGGCTGCGGCCGGGCGAGGACAAGCTGGTCTTCACGCGGTTCTGGCGCGGCGACCCGTCGCGGGCGCGGTCCACCGGGGGGACGGGACTCGGGCTGGCCATCGCCCAGGAGGACGCGCGCGCCCACGGCGGAGCGCTCGAGGCTTGGGGGGCGCCTGGCAGGGGAGCGGTCTTCCGGCTCACCCTGCCACTGACGCCGGGTGGCGAGCTGCGGGGCAGCTCACTGCCGCTCGGCCCGGTCGGGTCGCGGTCATGAGGCGGCGCGCCGCACTGGCCGGGCTGCTGCTCGTCGCGGGCTGCTCGCTGCCGCTGCCGACCGGGGTGCACACGCCGTCGGGTGTCACGGGTGAGCAGCCCCCGGCTGATCTCCAGGTGCTGCCGCAGGGGCCCACGCGGGGCCAGGGCCAGACCGCCGTCGTGGCCGGCTTCCTGGCCGCTCAGGCGAGCCCGGCCGGTGACTACGCCATCGCCCGGCAGTTCCTGACCGGGGAGGCCGCGCGGACGTGGTCACCGCACAGCGGGATCGTGGTGTACTCGCCCGAGAGCGAGCACGTCATGCAACCCCGACCTCAGGACCAGTCGGTGCAGGTCGAGCTGTCGGTGGTCGGCCAGGTCGACCGGACGGGTCGCTACGTCGCCAGGACGCGGCCGCCGCGCAGCGAGTTCTACTCCCTCGCGAGGATCTCCGGCAGCTGGCGCATCAGCAAGGTCCCGGACGGCATCGGGTTGCAGCTCACGCAGCTCGACCTGTTCCGGATCTTCGCGCCGCGCAGCGTCTACTACCTCGCCACCCAGCAGCGCCCAGGGGACCCGCGGCACCTGGTGCCTGACCGGGTGTTCCTGCCGAGCGGGCCGAGGGTCGACACCACCGCCCTGGTCCACCGGCTCTTCCAGGCGCCCACTACCTCCCTGCAGGACAGTGTCGAAGCGAGCTCGCGTGCCCTCGCGGCCACGTCGGTCCAGCGCTCCCGTGAGGGTGTTGTCACGGTCAGGCTGACGGACGACGCCGAGGGCATGGGGGCAGCGGATCTGCGCGACCTCTCTGCCCGGCTGGTGTGGACGCTCCGGGCGGACCCCACCTTCACCGCGTTGCGCGTCGTCACCTCTCACGGCGTGCTGCGTCGCCCAGGCGTGCCCGACGTCCAGCCGAGGACCTCCTGGGAGTCCTACGACCCCGAGGCCCTCGGTGAGTCCCCGCCCTACTACTTCATCAGCCACCGTCGCCTGCAGGCCGCCGGCACCACGCTCGTGACGTCTTCGCTCACCAACGGGCATGTCCCCGTCGACGCGATCGCCGTGAGCCCCCGGGGCGACCGGGTGGCGGCGCTGCACATCTCCGGCGGCACCGTGGACGTGCACCTGGGCAGCACGCGCAGTGCCGCGGTGTCGACAGTCGCCCATGCTCCCGGCCTCGGCTCGCCGACGTGGGGATCCGGTGAGGTCGGTCTCTGGCTGGTCCAGGGCGGGTCGAGTGTCGTCCGGATCGACCCCAGGCGGCCAGGCTTGCTCCCGGTCGCCTTCCCAGGCCGCCCGCCGGGCCGGATCGCCTCGTTGGCGCTCTCCCGCGACGGCGCCCGCGCTGCGCTCGTCATCGCAGGAAGGGTCTACGTGTGCCGGGTGACCTTGGCTGGGGGCGTCGCGAGCCTGGTCGACCCGGTGCTGCTGCCGACGGTCGAGGGCCCGGTGACGCAGGTCGCCTGGTCCACCCCGACCGAGGTCGTCGTGCTGATGCCGAACCAGGGCGCCCGGGCCATCCTGCGGATCGCCGTCGACGGCTCGTCGAGGTCGCCGGTGCTCACCGGCCTCATCCCCACCGCGATCGCGGCTGCCGGACCGATGCTCGTGGTGGCCTCGGACGAGGGCGCGCTCTACTCGGTCTCGCAGGGCATCACGAAGGTGCAGCCGAGCGGAGCCCGCCCGACGTTCGCGGGGTAGTCCACAGGCCCGCCCCGGGACGGCGCCGGAAGGGCCAGGCTGCAGGGGGTGCTCGCCGCCCTGCTCGACCTCGTGCTGCCGCGCACCTGCGGCGGCTGCGCTGCGCCTGGCTCTCCCCTGTGCGCCTCGTGCCGCGCCGCTCTGGCCACCGCGCCCATGGGTCGGGTGCGTCCCACTCCCTGCCCGCCGGGCCTGCCGGAGGTGGCCGCACTCTCGCCGTACGAGGGACCGCTGCAGCGGCTCCTTCTGGCACACAAGGAGCGAGGACAGCTCGGCCTCACCCGCCCGCTGGGTCGCGGGCTGGCCGCCGCCGTGCGCGTGCACGGGGTCGAGCGGGTCGTCCTGTGCCCGGTCCCGAGCTCCGCTGCCGCCGTGCGTGGCCGTGGTCACGACCACGCCATGCGGCTCGCCAAGGCGGCCGCCCGGGAGCTCGGGCTCGAGGCCGGGCGGCTGCTGCTGCCGGCCAGGGCAGTGGCAGACCAGTCGGGGCTCAGCACCCGGCAGCGGGCGGCAAACCTCGCTGGAGCGCTACGCGCGACCGGCGTACCAGGACCGCCGGTGCTGATCGTCGACGACGTCATGACGACCGGTGCCACGCTCGTCGAGGCGGCTCGGGCGCTGGTCGCGCACGGCCACACCGTCGCGGGTGCTGCGGTCATCGCCGCGACCAGAAGACGTGTCGTGTGACCCATTCGGGCCAGACCTCTTCACGCGGTGTCATTCCCGCCCTATGGTCGGAACAGGCGCTCGAAAGAGCGCCCGCACGGCGCCGCCCCACGGGGTCTTCGCCGAGAGACAGGAGGTCTGCAGACCGCAGTCAGCGGGGCGCCTGCACTCCGTCTCACACTGCGTCTCTGCTTGGCAGAGGCATCGAAGGAGATCGCGTTGGACATCGTCGTGAAAGGACGCAACGTCGAGGTCCCGGAGCACTTCCGGACCCATGTCCAGGAGAAGATGGCGCTTGCTGAACGCCTCGACCCCCGCGTCTACCACGTCGACGTCGAGCTCTTCCACGAGAAGAACCCCAGGCAGTCGGCCCAGTGCCAACGCGTGGAGATCACCGTTCGCGGCAAGGGTCCGGTCATCCGCGCGGAGGCGTGCGGCGAGACGTTCTACGCCAGCCTCGACGCAGCCGTGCTGAAGCTCGAGGCGCGACTGCGCAAGAGCCATGACCGTCGCCGGGTGCACCACGGCCTGCGCACGCCTGCCTCCGCCGCCGAGTTCGCCACCGCGCTGTCCAACCCAGCGGTCTCGAACAACGGCACCGGCGACACGGCGGTCCTCGAGGAGTCCGACGACGACATCCCCGGTCCGGATGACACCGAGACGCTCATCGTGCGCGACAAGGTGCACGAGGCGATCCCGATGACGACGCCCGAGGCGCTCCACGAGATGGAGCTCGTCGGACACGACTTCTTCCTGTTCAGCTGCAAGGAGACGGGCCTGCCCAGCGTGGTCTACCGGCGGCACGGCTACGACTACGGCGTGATCAGGCTCGCGGCAGGCTGACGCGGGCAGACGTCAGAGCTCCGGGCAGACCGGGCGGCACACCTCATCCGTTCGGGTGAGGTGTGCTCCTCACGTGCCAGTAGCGTTTGGTTCCGGTGTGCGCGTGCCATGATCTGCGGACTAGTCACGTTTCTGGGAGGACGATCGCTGTGAGCGACCAGCCTGACGAGAAGGCCGGCCCCGCCACCAGTCTGCAGGTCGACCCGATCCGCGTCCTGGTGGTCGACGACCACGCGCTGTTCCGGCGCGGCCTGCAGATGGTCCTTGAGCAGGAGCCAGACATCGAGGTGGTCGGTGAGGCGTCCGACGGCGCCGAGGCGGTCGACACCGCCGCGAACACGTTGCCGGACATCGTCCTCATGGACGTCCGGATGCCCAAGCGCGGCGGCATCGACGCCTGCACGGCCATCCACGACACGGTCCCGTCCGCCAAGATCATCATGCTGACGATCTCCGACGAGGAAGCGGACCTCTACGACGCCATCAAGGCCGGCGCGATGGGGTACCTGCTGAAGGAGATCTCCATCGAGGAGGTCGCCTCCGCGATCCGTGCCGTGCACGGCGGCCAGTCGCTGATCAGCCCGTCGATGGCGTCCAAGCTGCTCACCGAGTTCGCCGCCATGGTCAAGAAGACCGACGACCGGCAGCAGGTGCCGACTCCGCGGCTCACCGACCGCGAGATGGAGGTCCTGAAACTGGTGGCGAAGGGCCTCAACAACCGCGACATCGCCAAGCAGCTGTTCATCTCCGAGAACACGGTGAAGAACCACATCCGCAACATCCTCGAGAAGCTGCAGCTGCACTCCCGCATGGAGGCGGTCGTGTACGCCGTCCGCGAGAAGCTCCTCGAGATCACCTGACCCTGCCTCGCTTGCGTCATCGCAAGTGGCCCAGACACAGGCTTGTGA
>JBHEMB010000350.1:0-7676 GCA_046262855.1 Mycobacteriales bacterium
CTGCACGACCTCCGCAGCGGCCGCAGCGCGACCGCCCTCGACACCTACCAAGATCACGGCCGGCTGCATCTCGCGCAGACTCGCGAGAACCTCCACAGCCAACTCGTCAGCGACTACCTACAGGCCCGGGCGCAGCACTCAGACCCGTGGCAGGTCGCCGTCCTCGCCCCACGCCGGCGGGACCTGACCGACCTCAACCAGCTGATCCGCGAAAAGCTCATCGCCGACGGCAGCCTCGGCCGACGACAGATCAAGGTCCAGACACCCGACGGGACCGTGAGCTTCCGCAAGGGCGAGCAGGTCATCGTCACCCGCAACCACCACGACCGTCAGCTCCTCAACGGCACCCGGGGCACCGTCCGGAACGTCCGCCGCGACGGGATCGTCGTCGACCTCACCGACGGCCGACGGATCCTGCTCGACAAGGGCTGGCTCGCCGAAGGCGACCTCGACCACGGCTACGCCATGACCCTGCACAAGGCGCAAGGCCGCACCGTCCACACCTCGCTCGTCCTCGGTGATGACAGCCTCAGCCAGGAAGGCGGCTACGTCGGACTGTCCCGAGGCACCAACGCCAACCACCTCTACCTCGACACCGAGACCGAACACGCGCTGCGCGACTGCAGCCAACACGACATCGCCACGCACGAAACACCCACGCCGGCGACGACCCGAGCCCTCAGCAGAAGCAGCCGCCAAGCACTGGCCAACGAGCTCCTGGAACCAAGCAGGTTGCAGACCTCACGGCACCACCTCGAACGCGACGAAGGGCTGAGTCGATGACCACAAGTCATGAACCAGCCGGAGTTCCGAAGCTCGGCAAGGTCGGCCCAAGCGACACCTTCCTCACGGCACGCGAAGTCATCGCTCGCTATGGCTGGGGCCGGACCAAGGGGTATCGCGTCTTGCGGAGCGAGGGATTCCCGAGGCCGATCGGGGGTGACCGCTACCGCCTTGACACCTTGCTCGCGTGGGAGGAGTGCCAGTTGCGCGAAGCGCCCCGGCCGATCGAGGTGCCGGCTCTTCCGCCGCGCAAGCGGATGAAGTCGGCGTAGTCGTGGCATCCATCAGCGGGACCCGACGATTCGTTCCGCTGCCGAAACCAGTTCAGACGCCGCCCTCATCGCCCGGATGACCTTGTCCTTGTTCAACAGGCTCGTGCCGTACTGCGAGGGAGTCTTGATCTCGATGAGCACGGCGAGGTGACGCGCCAATGCGCCGTCGACCTCCGCGAGTAGCCGGACCGCATCATCGTGGTTGCTGCTGGACGAACGCCGGCCCAGCCGTACACAGCAAATGGCATCCGCGGCGGCAATTCCTGCGAGCACAGCGTTCGCCGCCGCGGCCTTCTGTGCGGCTCGGCTGTTGTCGTCAGCCTTGAGTGACGCGAGTTCGAGGAATTCGCGTGCGTCTTGCAGTCGAGTCTTGGCCTCGGCGGGATTGCAGTCCGAGCCTTGCCCCCCGCGCGCCATCAGGAGCGCCCGTGCTTGAGGGTGACAACCTCGGCGAAGGTGCGACCTGCCAGGGTGATCGACTCGCGTTCGAGTTCGCTGATGATCGGCTCCCGACTGCGCTTGGCGGAGGCCAGCTCCTCCTGCGTGAGCACCAGCCATGCAGCGGAGTTACCAGTCGCGCTTCGCACCCGCTGAGCTGAGTCGTACAACTGGACCTCCCAATCGTTCGTGTCGCGCTCCTTCGCGGATCGGGGCACGAGCAGAACATCCAGGTCACTGCTGGTGCTTCCGTCGCCCCGGGCGGCCGAACCGAACAAGCTCGCATGCAACACCGGAGACGTCCACGCGCTGATTTCCGCGGTGAGCAGGTTGAGCATGCGGCCGCGCAGGGTGACCAGAGCGATGATGGCGTCAGCCGCGAGATGCTCGCGGTTGAGACGACAGATCAAGCTCCCGCGGAGACGATCGGTGAGCACGAGTCCGCGGTCAGCGGCGTGACGCACGACCGTGGACACCCGCGACGGCGCCACCTCCGAGAGTCGTGCAAGCTCGCGAACAGGCAGCCCGGCAGTTGTCCCTGCCAGCACGCGCAGGACTGCGGCCTGGCTGGTCGACATCGCCAGATCGCTTGGCTCGGCGACGTTCACGCTCAGGCCCTCCTTGCGCAGAGCTGTCCTCAATACAAGAACAATCGTACTCGATTAGAGAACAGTTGTGTCGGCATCGTTAGACGTGGCGCGGATCAGTAGTCCTCGAGAGCGGCTGCCGCTTCCGAGAGCGCGTCAACGCCGGAGCGAACGTAGTGGTCCAGCACTGTCGCAAGTCGGTCGCCGAGCCAGGCGGCTACGTCCGCCCAGTCGCGTCCGAGCTCGTCGTGCCAGAAGCCGGCCGCGTGATGTCTGAGGTTGCGATACACGATGTAGTCGGGCCAGGCGTTCTCGCCGTCGTTTGCGGCCAGCCAGCGCCGCACGCGGTGCCAGCGGTCGTTGAACAGCTCCGTGCGACTCGGCAGACCCGTATCCGTGTCGACGAACAACCACTTCTCTTCGGCCGGATCGACGGGCAGCTCCCACCAGCGGTCCATCGACCCGGCTTGCTTCCCACGCCGGGCGCGTTCCGCAGCCTGCGAAGCGCTGACCTGCTTCGCGTTGGCATCGACGGGCAGGCCGAGGAGCTCCGCGCAACGGGGAAGCAGCGCGAGTCGCAACGATGCAGGCATCGGCGCCTCGTGGACCAGTCCGTTCTTCACCGGGCCGCGGAAGGCCACGGAGTCGGCCAGCCGAGGCTGTGTCCAGGAACCGTTGATCGACACGACTCCACGTTCAAAGTCGATGTCGATGGCCCGCAGGCCGAGCTGCTCGCCGAGTCGCAGTCCTACGTAACCGGCGAGGCGGATCTGCGTCCCCAGCAGCGGCAGCCGGCGAACTGGCTCGGGTCCGGACCGCGTCAGGTGATCGGCGGCGGCGGCCATCGCGTCGATGTGCCGGCGCGAAGGGCGCAGCTCGGGCGGCACGTAGCCCTTGCCAGCCCCGGACATAGCCTGCTGCTTCGGCAGCGAGAGTCCCTCGAGCGGGTCAACGTCTCGGGGCAACCAGCCCTCTCGCCAGGCCAGCTTGCGCATCGCCGCCAGGTCCTGACGGATGTCGGCGAGGCGCCCCACGGATCGAACGCCGCGCTCCCGCGCTCCGTCGATCACCGCGCGCGAGTGAGCCACCCGCCAGTTGGCAACGACCACATCGCCGAGGATGGGTCGGACGTGCCTGCGCAACCGGCTCTCCCGCTGCTCGACCGTGCGGGCGGCCTTCGCCTGGGCTCGACTGTCCGCAAGGTAGATGTCGGCGAGGGCATCTCCCGTCCGGGTGCGCTGGACGGAGGCTCGCGCCGGTGCTGGGCGCATGGCGTCGAGAGCCTTTTCGACCTGTCGAAACAGCCGCCGTGCCTCAACCTCTGTAGGCGCCGTTCGTGCGGTCCACGCCCATTCCTCATCGGCCTCCTCCTTGAAGACCACGCGGTAGAGCGAGTACCGGCCGCCCGGCGGGTAGAGCGCGCTGCGCCACGCGCGCTGGCCGCCACCGAGGTTGCGCGGCTTGCCTACCGCCAGCCGTTCGCCTGATGCGGCCACGACGACCCCTCCTGAGCACTGCGAGATGATGGACGGATGTCGCTTCCGCAAGCCACGGGCGTCCGTCCCGTACCGAACGTTTTTGCAAACTCATCTGTCTAACTCGTCTGTCTACACGAGCCTACCGACAGATGACATCACTGGAAAGCGTGCGCAGAATGCCGAACCGCCTTGCCTCCGAGACGAGCCCCTATCTGCTCCAACACGCTGGGAATCCGGTGGATTGGTGGCCCTGGGGACCCGAGGCCTTCGCCGAGGCCGAGCGGTTAGACAGACCAGTCTTGCTGTCCATAGGCTACGCCGCCTGCCACTGGTGCCACGTCATGGCGCACGAGTCCTTCGAGGACGAGGCCACGGCGGCCTTCATGAACGAGAAGTTCGTGAACGTGAAGGTGGACCGCGAGGAGCGGCCGGACGTCGACGCGGTCTACATGGAAGCCGTCCAGGCGATGACGGGCCACGGCGGCTGGCCGATGACGTCGTTCCTCACCACGAAGGGCGAGCCGTTCTTCTGCGGCACCTACTGGCCGCGCGAACCGCGGCACGGCATGCCTGCGTTCACCGAGGTTCTCCAGTCGGTGGCGCAGACCTGGGAGACCCGGCGGCGGGAGGTCGACGAGGCCGGCCGTGAGGTGGTGGAGCGGCTCGCCCGCGCGATGCCGCAGTCCGACGCCGTGATCGACGCGGGCTTGCTGGACAAGGCCTTCGAGCAGCTCAGCCGCTCGTACGACGGCATCCACGGCGGCTTCGGCTCCGCACCGAAGTTCCCGCCGTCGATGGTGCTGGAGTTCTTGATTCGCAGGGCATCTCGCACCGGTGAGGGCATGGAGAAGGTGGCCCACACCTGCGAGGCGATGGCACGCGGGGGCATGTACGACCAACTCGCCGGCGGCTTCGCCCGCTACTCCGTGGACGAGAAGTGGGTGGTCCCGCACTTCGAGAAGATGCTCTACGACAACGCACTGCTGCTGCGGGTCTACGCGCACTGGTACCGCGCGACGGGCAGCGACGTCGCCGCGCGGGTGGCGCGGGAGACCGCCGAGTTCCTGCTGCGTGACCTCGCGACACCGGAGGGCGGTTTCGCGAGCGCGCTGGATGCGGACACCGACGGCGTCGAGGGCCTGACCTACGTCTGGACGCCGCAGCAGCTCGTCGAGGTGCTCGGGCCCGAGGACGGGACCTGGGCCGCCGAGCAGCTCGAGGTCACCCAGGCGGGGACGTTCGAGCACGGCACGTCGACGTTGCAGCGGCTGCTGGAGCCGGACGACCCGGACCGCTATGAGGACGTGCGCCAGCGGTTGCTGAAGGCGCGCGACGACCGGCCGCAGCCTGGTCGCGATGACAAGGTCGTGGCGGCCTGGAACGGGTTGGCGATCGCCGCTCTGGCCGAAGCGGGCGTGCTGCTCGACGAGCCGCGTTGGCTGGACGCGGCGGTGCGCTGCGCACGGCTCATCCAGGACCTGCACTGGGTGGAGGGCCGGCTCCGCCGGGTGTCCCGCGACGGCGTCGTCGGCAAGCACGCCGGAGTTCTGGAGGACTACGCCGACGTGGCGGAAGGCCTGCTGGCGCTCTACTGGGCGACCGGCGACCTCGACCACCTCCGTGGGGCGCACGCGCTCCTCGAGGTCGTGCTCGACCAGTTCCCTGACGGCCGGGGAGGCTTCTGGGACACCGCCGAGGACGCCGAGACCCTGGTACGCCGGCCGCAGGACCCCACCGACAACGCCACGCCCTCCGGGGCCGCTGCGGCGTGCGGCGCGCTGCTCACCTACGGCGCGCTCACCGGCTCCGACCGGCACCGGTCCGCTGCCGAGGACGGGTTGCAGGCGCTGGCCATGCTGTTCGGCAAGCACGCCCGCTTCGCCGGCTGGGCGCTTGCCGTCAGCGAGGCGCTGCTCGCGGGTCCCGCCGAGGTCGTCGTCCTCGACCGTCCCGACCTGCTCGACATCGCGCGCCGGGCCACGTCACCGGGTGCGGTGGTCGCGGTCAACGGCCCCCTGGCCGAGGGTCGGCAGCCGGGCGCCGCCTATGTCTGCCGCCGGATGGTCTGCGAGCTCCCGACCACCGACCCCGACCGGCTGCGCGCGCAGCTCGCCTGACAGTGAGGTCCAGCTGAGCGGACGCAACGCTGTTAGAGCGGGGTCTTGATCGCCTCGGTCCACCAGGCGAAGGCCGCCCGGGTGTCGCCGTCCTTGCGGATGGCGAGCAGCTGCAGCGCGCGATCGGGCACCTCCCAGAGCACGACTGCGGCGCCGTTGCTGTTGACATAGCAGGCCAGCGGCTTGCCGTTGCCCCAAGTGCTGCGCAGGCCACTCGGCGGGTCGCCGGTGTAGCTGCCGCACTTGCCGTCCGGCTTGCCGCCCTGGGTCCGCGTGAAGTCCGCGAGCATCGACGCCGAGTCGGGCCAGCTCTTCACGAGCACCTCGTCGACGCCGCCGAGGGTGGGCTGGCAGCTGGTGATGCCGGCCGAGTCCGTGCAGTCGTGCACCAGTCCCGCCGGCAGTGTCGAGGTGGCGGTCGGCGAGGGGGACGGCGCGCCGGCCGCCGTACCGCTCGAGCTCGAGCCGGTGGACAGCCCGAACGCGAGCCCCACCGCGAAGGCGACGACCACCACGGCCACGGCGAGGAGCACGAAGCGGTTGCGCGTCACGCCGACACCTTGCCAGAACCCCGGACGGTGCAGCATGCGTTAGTCTGTAATCATGTAATTCCAGTACCAGGGAGGAACCTCATGAGGCACCCACAGGAGCGGACGAGGCGGCTGTCGCCCGAGGAGGGGCGTCCTGGCCGAGGTCCGGGCGGCGGTCGCAGCGGCCCGCGCGAGACGGCAGCACCCAGCGCTGAGGGAATCGCCGGCTTCTTCGCCGGCCGGTTGCCGGATGCCTGGGGAACGCCGGAGCTGCGCGTCGACCGGGACGAGATCACCGTGCTGGTGACGATCGAGAGCCCAGCCACCAAGGGCAGCGCGGCGGATGTGGCGGCTGCGGAGCAGGGCCGGATCAGCCGATGGCGCGAGGAGACCCGCGACGAGCGGGTGCAGATCGCGCGGGAGGCCGAGCACCGCTACGCGCGCAAGGTCGCCTGGGGAGCCACCGCCGGTGGCACGACGGCGCTGTTCACGCACCTGGCGGTGCCGGTCATGACGCGGCTGCGGCAGCCGGAGCGGCAGGTCCTGGACACGCTGGTCGACAGCGGCGTGGCCCGCAGCCGCGCCGAGGCGCTGGCCTGGTGCGTGAAGCTCGTCGGTGAGCACGCCGACAGCTGGCTCGCCGAGTTGCGGCAGGCCATGGAAGCGGTCCAGAAGGTCCGCGACCAGGGCCCCACCCTCTGACGTCATAGGGCGTCAGCAGGGACCCAGGCTCAGCAGGTATGACGTCCGCGCCGGGCGCCCCGCAACGTCATGGCAACCTCACCGGGTGCTGCGCTCGTCAGGTATGACGCAAGGCGTTAGGTGCCGTAGACGGCCAGGCTGACCGCGATGTAGTGCACCGCGAAGGCCGCGAGCGTCAGCGCGTGAAACACCTCGTGGAAGCCGAACCAGCGCGGTGACGGGTCGGGGCGCCGACGCGCATAGACGACCGCACCCAGCGTGTAGAGCACCCCGCCGACGATCACCAGCACGAAGACGGCCACCCCGCCGGACGACAGGATCTGCGGGATGACTCCGACGGCGACCCAGCCGAGCGCGAGATACAGCAGCACGAAGACCCAGCGCGGCGGCTGCCGGAGCACGTTGCGGAGGGTGATGCCGGCGACCGCTCCGCCCCAGACGACGCCGAGCACGATCCAGCGCGCCCAGTCCTGCAGCAGCAGCAGCGCGAAGGGCGTGTAGGTCCCCGCGATGAGGACGAAGATCATGGAGTGGTCCAGGCGCGACATCACGCCGTGCGCGCGCGGCCCCCAGCTGCCGCGGTGGTAGGCGGCTGACGTCCCGAACAGCAGTGCGACCGAGACTGCGTAGACCGAGGCAGCCACCCGCTCGCGGGTGTCGTCGGCGAGGCAGACGATCACGGTCCCGGTGACCAGCGAGATGGCGAAGGCCACTTCGTGGAGCACGCCGCGCAGGTGGGGCTTGACGGCCTCCTCAAGCCGATGGACGG
>JBHEMB010000351.1:0-5397 GCA_046262855.1 Mycobacteriales bacterium
CGGCAAGGTCGGGAGCGCCGTCGCGCAGCAGGTCGACGCCGTGCTCGAGTGCCGGGTTCAGGCCCGCGTCGGGATCGTCCCGCACGACCCGCGCCCCGAGACCGGCGAGCAGCTCGCCGGCGATCGGGTCGTCCGTCACGACCAGCACCTGTGCGACCGGTGCAGCGGCCAGTACGACGTCCGCGGCGAAGGCCAGTGCCAACGCCTTGCGGTGCTCGTCGCCATACGCCGCGAGCCTGGACTTGGCGATGTCGAGCCGCTTCACCGGCACGACAACACCCCATTGCAGCGTCACGAGCGGAGAGTCTGGCAGGCTCCTCGACAGGCCCGACGCGGAGAAGGAGGCTGGCGAGGTGCGACTCGGTCGGATCGGCTTCTGGTACCGGCTGGCCGTCGTGCTCCTCAAGCCGTTGCTGCTCGCGCTGACGAGGCGGCGCTGGTCCGGTTTCGAGAACGTCCCTGATGACGGAGGAGTGATCCTCGCTGCCAATCACATCTCCTACGCCGACCCGCTCATCTTGGCCGACGCCATCGCCTTCAGCACGAAGCGGATGCCGCGCTACCTCGCGAAGGCAAGCCTGTTCGAGGGCAACGGCATCGTCGGACGCACCATGCGCGGCGCGGGCCAGATCCCGGTGCATCGCAACACCGCGGACGCCTCGGCCGCCCTCAAGGACGCCGTCGACGCGCTGCACCGCGGAGAGCTCATCACCATCTACCCGGAGGGCACCGTCACCCGTGACCCCGACAAGTGGCCGATGGCGGCACGCACCGGCGTGGCCCGGCTCGCGTTGCTCAGTGGCGCACCCGTGATCCCGATCGCGCAGTGGGGCGCCCAGCAGATCCACGATTCCTACCGCCGCAAGGGCATCCATCTGCTGCCGCGGCACGACGTCATCGTCCAGGCCGGCCCTGCCGTCGACCTGGAGCCGTTCCGAGGCAAGGAGCTGACCAGCGAGGTGCTGCACCAGGCGACCGACGCGATCATGGCTGCCATCCGGGAGATGCTCGAAGGGATCCGTGACGAGCCGGCCCCCGCCGCGGTGCATCCGGCGCCGGTGGAGCAGAGGGAGTCGGCATGACGCGGGTCGCGGTGCTCGGCACCGGTTCGTGGGGCACCGCCTTCGCGAAGGTGCTCGCAGACGCCGGGTCGGACGTGCAGCTGTGGGCTCGACGTCGCGAGCTGGCGGACACCGTCAACCGCACGCACGAGAACCCAGACTACCTGCCGGGCATCGTGCTACCGCACAGCATCAGAGCCACCGATGACGCGCGGGCATGCGTGGCGGACGCCGACTTCGTCGTGCTGGCCGTTCCCAGTCAGAGCTTGCGCGACAACCTCGCTGTGGTGGCGGATGCCATCCCGCCGCGCAGCGTGCTCGTCAGCCTCATGAAGGGCGTGGAACTGGGCACCACGAAGCGGATGAGCGAGGTCATCCGCGAGGTCGCCGACGTGCCGGACAACCGGGTCGCCGTGGTCACCGGACCCAATCTCGCGAAGGAGATCGCGAGTGGCCAGCCGGCCGCCTGCGTGGTCGCCTGCACTGATCTCGCGGTCGCCGAACGGCTGCAGGCGGCCTGCCTCACCGGGTACTTCCGCCCGTACACCAACAGCGACGTCGTGGGTTGCGAGCTCGGGGGAGCCGTCAAGAACGTCATCGCGCTCGCGGTCGGCATGGCCGAGGGGATGGGCTTCGGCGACAACACCAAGGCCTCGCTGATCACTCGCGGGCTGGCCGAGATCGCCCGCCTCGGTGCGGCGCTCGGTGCCGATCCGGTGACGTTCAGCGGCCTGGCAGGGCTCGGTGACCTCGTGGCTACCTGCACCAGCCCGCTGAGCCGCAACCGGACCTTCGGCGAGAAGCTCGGCCAGGGGCAGACGATGGCGGAGCTGCTCGCTCAGAAGATGCAGACGGCCGAGGGTGTGAAGAGCTGCGAGTCCATCCTCGGGCTCGCCAAGAAGCACGACGTCGACATGCCCATCACCGCCCACGTGGTCGGACTCGTGCATGAGGGGCTCACCCCGGCCGACATGGTGCGCAGCCTCATGGGCCGCGACACGAAGTCGGAATGAGATGACCGGCGAGGGCACCCGCGCCGTGCACGGGCCGAAGCGCCGGGCCGTGGCTCAGGAGCCGCTCGCACCGCCCGTCTACCGCACGACGACCTTCATCCTGGAGAGCGCGCAGCAGACGGCCGACGTCTTCGCCGGCAAGGAGAGCGGCTGGACCTACAGCCGCACCGACAACCCGACGAGCCAGGCCTTCGCGGATGCGGTCGCCTACCTCGAGGACCCCAGCGGCGTCGCCGTGGGACAACCCTTCGGCAGCGGCATGGGCGCCATCACATGCACGCTGCTCGCCTTGTGCAGCAGCGGCTCTCACGTGGTTGCCCCACAAGAGGTGTACGGCGGAACCTGGGCGCTGCTGACCCGGCAGCTGTCCCGCTTCGGCATCGAGACGACCTTCGTCGACAGCAGTGACATCGATGCCGTCCGGGCCGCCGTCAGGACTGAGACCGCAGTGCTGTGGGGGGAGGTGCTGGCCAACCCGTCGATGACCGTCGCGGACCTGCCTGCACTGTCCGAGGTCGCCGCCGCGGCCGGCGTGCCCTTCGTCGTGGACGCCACCTTCGCGAGCCCGGTGGTGTGCCGCCCGCTCGAGCACGGCGTCGACCTGGTGGTGCACTCAGCGACCAAGTACCTCGGCGGTCACGCCGATGCGACCGGCGGTGTCGTCGTCGGCCCGACGGCCCTCCTGGAGCGGATCCGCACGGTCCGGGTCGACACCGGGTCGATGCTCGCCCCGGACGAGGCCGCGCTGCTGCTGCGAGGGATCGCGACCTTGCCGCTGCGGGTCGTGCGGCAGTGCGAGACCGCGGCGGTGGTCGCCAAGGCCCTCAGCGAGGACCCTCGGGTCGCCCGGGTGGATCACCCCAGCCTCCCGACCCATCGCGACCACGAGCTCGCGAAGCGGCTGTTCGCGCCGGGTCGCTACGGCGCCGTCGTGACCGTGGCGCCGCACGGTGGCAGGGAAGCCGGCATGGCGATGATCGACCGGTTGCAGCTGGTCAAGCGTGCGACCTCGCTCGGCGGCACCACGAGCAAGGCGGTGCACGTGCCGACAACGACGCACCTCGCGATGGATGACGACACGCTCGCGGCCGCGGGCATCCTGCCCGGTGCTGTGCGGGTGAGCATCGGGCTCGAGGACGCCGAGGACCTGGTGGCGGATCTGCTTCAGGCGCTGGCGGACAGCTGAGGCGTACCCGCAGCCGTTCGGGGGGTCAGCGGGTCAGCGCCGACCTGATGGCCGTCGCCATGGCACCGAGCAACTCGGCCTGTGCATCGAAGTGGTCGGGTACCTCGACCTCGAGGTTCACCTTGAGGCCGCGGGTGGTCCAGGTGCGCGAGGCTCCGGTGTCGTGCATCGCCCACTGCACCCCGTCGAAGGTGTAGGGCTCGTCGGACGCCTTGCCTTGCCGGACGCCGCAGCGCAGCTTCATGGCCGGGTCGCTCCCGTAGGCTGCGGTGGTGCTGGACGCGGGCACGGCCGGGCGCTTGCTGATCCCCGCCGCGAGCTCCTTCGGGAGCTGCCCCTGCAGATCGGCGCACGACAGGAGCGTCGAGGTCGACAGCCCGTTGACGGGCGCCACGGAGACGCCCTGCTTCGGCTGAGCCGGGCCGTTCGAGCAGGCGGCGACAAGGACGAGCGGGAGCAGGACGAGACGACGAGGCACGACGGGTGGGGAGCAGGCCTACAGGTGGACGACAGGGCACGTGAGAGTGCGGGTGATGCCGTCCACACCTTGGATGCGTGCGACCACGAGCTTGCCGAGCTCGTCGACCGTCTTGGCCTCGGCACGCACGATGACGTCGTACGGGCCCGTGACGTCCTCGGCCTGCGCGACACCGTCGAGCTTCGCGATGGCCTCAGCGACGGCCGCCGCCTTCCCGACCTCGGTCTGGATGAGGATGTAGGCCTGAACCACGGCGGGGGACCTCTTTCTGGAAGGCTGCTCGGCGTGGGCGACGCTACCGCACGAGACGTCGGCGAGTTCGGCCTCATTGCTGCCGTCACTGCACGATTCCCGCGCACGGATGCCGTGCTGCTGGGACCGGGCGACGACGCCGCGGTGCTGGCCGTTTCAGACGGCCGCGTCGTCGCCACTACCGACGTCCTGGTCGAGGGCGTGCACTTCCGTCGCGACTGGTCCTCCGGCTACGACGTCGGTCGCAAGGCCGCAGCGGCGAACCTCGCTGACGTCGCCGCGATGGGCGGCGTCGGAACGGCACTGCTCATCGGGCTCGTTGCCCCGGCCGACCTCCCGGTGCAGTGGGCGCTGGATCTCGCCGACGGCCTGCGCGACGAGTGCGAGCTGGTCGGCGCCGCCGTCGTCGGCGGTGACACGGTCGCGGCCACGGGCCTGGTGGTCAGCGTCACCGCCCTGGGCAGGGTGGAGCGCTGGGTCACTCGCCGCGGGGCCAGCCCAGGGGATCTGGTCGTGGTGGCGGGAAGGCTGGGTCACAGCGCCGCCGGGCTCCGCCTGCTGCAGGCCGGGGTCCGCACGGGGGCCTTGGTCGAAGCGCATCGACGGCCTACCCCGCCGTACGAGGCGGGTCCCGCCCTGGCCCGGGCGGGGGCGACGGCGATGTGCGACGTGAGCGACGGCCTGGTCAAGGACCTCGGCCACATCGCGCGCGCCAGTGGTGTCCGCATTGAGCTGGAGGCGGTATCGCTGCACGACGACGCGGTGTCCCTCGAGGACGTCCTCACCGGAGGCGAGGACCACGCGCTGGTCGCCACCGTGCCCGCTCCGGTCGCGGGCTGCCGGACCATCGGGCGCGTCGTCCAGGGCAAGGGGGTCACCCTCGACGGCGCCCCCGTCCGCGGCGGCTGGGAGCACTTCGCGTGAGCGAACATGAGGGACAGCGCGTGAGCGAACATGAGGGACAGCGCGTGAGGAGGGTCCTCGCCATCGGCGGCACCGACTCCGGTGGTGGTGCCGGCATCGCGGCGGATCTGAAGACGCTGCACGCCCTCGGCGTCCACGGCAGCATCGTCGTGACGGCCGTGACGGCACAGAGCTCGACCGCGGTCACCGACGTCCATGACGTGCCCGTCGACAGCATCCGCGCGCAGCTCACGGCGGTCCTGTCCGACGTCGGCGCGGACGTCGTGAAGACCGGCATGCTGTCGAGCCCGGGGGCCGTCTTCGCGGTCGTCGAGGCGCTGGCGGGCGAACCGCTCGTCGTCGATCCCGTCGGTGTCAGCAGCACGGGGCATGCGCTGCTCGCCCCGGCCGCCCTCGCGGTGCTGCGCACCCGGCTGCTGCCGCTCGCCACGGTCGTCACCCCCAACCTCGCGGAGGTGGCCGCGCTCACTGGCGTACTCGTCG
>JBHEMB010000352.1:0-4972 GCA_046262855.1 Mycobacteriales bacterium
TCCTGCAGCGTCGAGGGCGCTCCAGGCGTAGTGCCGCACGGTCTCGAGGAGGCGGTAGCGGGAGCTGCTGCCACTGGTGTCCGCGAACACGAGGGACTTGGCGACGACCGCTGAAAGCAGCTCGAGCACGTCTTCCCGCTCGACATCGCCCCAGGCACACACCTCCTCCACGGCGTCGCGGCTGAACCCGGCCGGAAACACCGCCAGGCGACGGAGCAGCATTTGTTCCGGTTCACGGAGCAGGTCATGACTCCACGCCAGCGCGGCAGCGAGCGTCTGGTGGCGGCCCTCGCTGGTGCCCACCCCGCGACCGAGGAAGTGCAGCCTCTGCTCCAGCCGCGCCGAGATCTCCGCCGGCGCGAGCGCCTCCACCCGGGCGGCGGCCAGCTCGATGGCAAGAGGGTTGGCGTCCAGCCGCCGGCAGATTTCGGCGATGGCGTCGAGGTTGGCCGGGGACGCGACGAAGTCACGCCGCACAGCCGCGGCGCGCTCGCAGAACAGGCGGACGGCCGTCGATCGGAGCAGGGCCTCGGGGACGGCGTCTGCACCATCATCGGGAACCTCGAGCGGGGGCACCGTCCACACCAACTCGCCGGAGACGCCGAGGCGCTGCTGGCTGGTCCCGAGAACCCGCAGGGACGGGCAGCCCGCCAGCAGCGCCCGGACCAGCGCCGCGCAGGCCGCGATCACGTGCTCGCAGTTGTCGAGGACCAGCAAGGTCTCGTCCATCAGCCCGGGCGCAACCAACTCGGCCAGGTTCCGGCCTCGGAGTTCGCCGAGCCCGAACGCGGCCGCCACCCGTTCGCCCACGAGGTGCCCATCCGTGAGCGGCGCCAGGTCGACGAAGTAAACGCGGCGGGATGCAGCCTGCTGCATCGCGACCTCGACTGCGAGGCGGGTCTTGCCGATGCCGCCAGGTCCGGTGAGGGTGATGAACCGAGCGGTGGACAGGAGTGCGCGCACCTCGTCCAGCTCGCGCTCCCGCCCGACGAAGCTGCTCCAGAAGGAGGGCAAGTGCGACGCAGACGCATGACGCTCGGCTGGCACGGGCTTGACCAGGGGGACGACGTTGGCCAGCGGCTCATCGCCCTCGCCGTCGCCGCGTCCCCTGGCGCGCCGCACAGAGTCCCCGTGGAGTCCCCCAGCTGACACTCCCACCCAGTGTGGCACGCATGACAGACGTGCGGTACAGCGATTTTGGGACTAGGGCGAACCTGTCGTCATGAGGTCCTGGGGGCGTTGTCTCATCCGCCGATCGGCACGCCTGCGCCTGGCTCTCGGCCGGGAGGGTGCGGGGGGCGCGGGCGCGGGACGAGCGGGGGGATCTCCCGGGTGATGACCGTCCCCGTCTTGACGGTGATCGGCTCGCCGTGGTGGCTCGCTTCCAGCGCCTCCCCGTCGAGCCGTTCATACGAAGCCGAGTCCTCGGTGATCTCGACCCGCAGGCGGCCGCCTCGGATCGACAAGCAGAAGGCGATGCGGCTGAGTCCCTCGGGGAGGCGGGGCATGAACCCGAAGCGCCCGTCGTGGTCGCGCAGGCCGCCGAAACCGGCGACGAGCGCGATCCAGCAGCCGGCCAGGGAGGCCAGGTGCAGGCCGTCGCGCGTGTTGTGCTCGAGGTCCCGCAAGTCCATCAGGGCCGCCTCCCGGAGGTAGTCGAAGGCGAGCTCGAGGTGGCCGACCTCGGCGGCGACGACCGCCTGCGTGCAGGCCGACAGCGACGAGTCCCGCACCGTGAGCCGCTCGTAGTAGTCGAAGTCGCGGGCCTTTTCCTCTGCGGTGAACGCGTCGCCGCGCACGTGGAGCGCCAGGACAAGGTCGGCCTGTTTCACGACCTGCTTGCGGTAGATGTCGAAGTACGGGTAGTGCAGGAAAAGGGGGTAGGCGTCGGGTGGGGTGTGGGCGAAGTCCCAGACCTGGTGCTCCGTGAACCCCTCGGCCTGGGGATGGACGCCGAGCGACTCGTCGTAGGGCACGACGATGTTGGCGGCTGCGTCCCGCCACTCGGCCATCTCCTCCTCGCCGATCCGCAAGGCCCGGGCGTCGTCGGGATGGTGTGCCGCGGCATCGGCCGCGGCCCGGAGGTTCTCCTGCGCCATGAGGTTGGTGTAGACGTTGTTGTCGGCCAGCGCGCTGTACTCGTCGGGACCGGTTACACCGTCGATCCGGAAACGGCCCCGGCTGTCGTGATGCCCGAGCGACCGCCACAAGCGCGCCGTCTCGGCCAGGAGCTCGAGGCCGACGTCCCGCTCGAACGCCCGGTCGCCGGTCGCGTGGACATACCGGGCGACCGCCACCGCGATGCCGGCGTTGACGTGGAATGCGGCCGTCCCCGCCGGCCAGTAGCCAGAGCATTCCTCTCCCGCGATCGTGCGCCACGGGAACGCCGCCCCGCGCAGCCCGAGCTGGTGGGCCCGGTCCATGGCCAGCGAAAGGGTGTCGCGCCGCCAGGTGAGGGCGTCGGCGACGGAAGGGGGCGCGGTGTAGGTGAGCACGGGCAAGACGAACATTTCCGTGTCCCAGAACGCGTGGCCGTCGTAGCCCGGGCCCGTCAGGCCCTTCGCCGGGATGGCCCGCCGCTCGGCCCGAGCACCCGCCTGAAGGACGTGGAACAGCGAGAACCGCACGGCCTGCTGGATGCTCGGGTCGCCGTCGACCTCCACGTCGGCACGCGCCCAGAACTCGTCCAGGTACTGGCGCTGCTCGGCCAGCAGCCCTTCCCAACCGGTCTGGCGGGCCGCGAGCAGCGCGGCCGCGACCTGGTCGCGCAGCGCAGGGACAGAGCGCACCAGCGACCAGCCGTAAGTGAGGAACTTCACGACTCGGATCCGCTGGCCGGGCTCCAAGGTCGTGCTGACCGAGACTCGCGCCACGTCGTCGTAGCTCTCGGACTCGACCTGCAGCGGGGTCGGGGCCTCGATCAGGTGGTCCATGCCCGCCGCGACCCGGATGCCGCTGACCTTGGTGCTGTGCACGAGCACCGCCTGGGTGTCCCGCGACCCGTGTTCCTCGGAGCGCAGCGGTGCGTCGACGGCGGCCGCCACCCGAGGGTCGCCGGTGAGTACCGGGAGCGCCTCGTTAGCGACCAACTCCGACTGGATGACGATGCGGGCCGGATCGTCGACCGCCTCCACCTCGTAGGAGATGGCCGCCACCGACCGCTGGGTGAGCGAGACCAAACGCAGGCTGTCGACCGCGACCGCCTGCCCTGCGGGAGACACCCACTCGGCGTGCCGGCGGAGCGTCCCGGTGCGGAGGTCGAGGGAGCGCTCGTGCGATCGGAGCTGCCCGTAGCGGACGTCGAACGGCTCGTCGTCGACCAGGAGCCGCAGCAGCTTCCCGTTGGTGACGTTGATCACGGTCTGGCCCGACTCGGGGTACCCGTACCCCGCCTCGGCGTAGGGCAGCGGTCGCAGCTCGAAGACGCCGTTCAGGTAGGAGCCCGGGATGCCGTGCGGTTCGCCCTCGTCGAGGTTGCCCCGCAGGCCCACGTGCCCGTTCGACAGGGCGAACACGGACTCGCTCTGGCTCAGCAGGTCGAGGTGCAGTTCGGTCTCCCGCACGCACCACGGTTCGACGGTGTAGGCCGCAGAGTGGATCACTCGCCCTCCGGCGTGGGTCGCCGCCGATGGTCGCGTCCGGTGTGGCCCGGAAGGCGCAGCACGGCGGTGAGCCTAGGTGCGCTGTCCGCCGACCGCATGCGCCGGCGGTCGACGGCGCGCCGTCCTACGGTGCGGACGTGCCTGGCGCGTACGCGAGCAGCCGGCGAACGACCTGGAGCACGATCGGCGCTCGTCCGGGGTCGAACTCCTCAGCATGGCGCCACAGCTCGACGAAGGCTCGTTCGGTGAGATCCTCGGCCCGAGCGACGTCACCGCTCTCGGCCAGGGCGATGCAGTAGACGGCAGCGCCGAAGCGGTCGAGGCACTCGAGCACGGCCGACGGGTCTCGAGCGAGGAGACGGTCGTACAGCTCGAAGTCCGCAGCCGCGAGGTCGACGACCCCGTTCACCGGCGGACGCCGCCGGGTCGGGCGACCTCCAGCGCGTACGCCTCGATGGTGCTGCTCAGCTGCCTCACGCCGTGGACGCGGCGGGCATGCTCGGCCACCTTGGCGACCAGCTCCTCCTCGCTCGTCTCGCGCGCCACCCACCCGCAGCCTTCAGCGCCGGCGGCCTTGCAGCTGAACTCGTAGACACCGGGAGCGGTCTGCTGCGCGGCCCTGGCCTCGCATTCCAGCTCGCAGCGGCGCCGACCCCCGGAGCGACGGCACACTCCGACGACTGTGTCGACGACGTGGACGACGTTGTGGGCGATGGCCCGCACCAGCGAGTAGCGGCAGCCGTGCCCCGGTCGGATCGCGAGCGGCGACAGCCGGTCCACGTGGACGGACACCCGGTTGTCCGACGATACCGCGATGTGAACGCTGTCGTTCGGGGTCACCTCCCGAAAGGACGCCGTGCCCGGGTGGAAGATCCGGCCGACCGCGCTGTCGCGGTGGAACGTGCCTGTTTGGTCGAGGTCGGAGAAGAGGTGAAGCTCGCGGTCCACGCGATGTGTACGGGGCCGAGCCGGCATGGGGATGAGGGCTGCGATGAGAAGCGGAGCCGGTACGCTGAGGCCGGCGGTGTCGAACGAGCGGTGCGGAAATCACCGCCAGGCGAGCCGGCGCTGCGAGATCCTTTCCTTTACGCCCCGTAGTCGCGGGGCCAAACGACCAATCGGCAGGCAGCTCGAACCATGACGTTGCAGGTTTCCGGCCTTCGCATCGAAATCGGCGCACGGGTGCTCATCGACGACGCCACGTTCCACGTCGTCGAGGGCGAGAAGGTCGCGCTGGTCGGACCGAACGGTGCGGGCAAGACCACCCTCCTACGCACTCTGGTGGGCCAGTCACCGCCGGCCGCGGGCACGGTGCGACTCCCCGAGCAGTACGCGTGGCTCCCCCAGGAGACGCCTGCCGACGCCGGCCC
>JBHEMB010000353.1:0-6338 GCA_046262855.1 Mycobacteriales bacterium
GTCTTCGTGCTGGTCGTCGTCTACACCTTGCTGCAGGCGCCGACCCTGCCCTACGTCGGTCGCCGGCTCGGTGTCATCGAGGACGTAGCGACGCGCGACCTCGAGGTCGAGGCAGCTCCGTTGGAGTCGGTGGGCGCCGACCTGCTCCAGGTGTCGGTCGGTCCGGGATCGCACCTGCATGGCGTGTACGTCGATGAGCTGCGGCTGCCGCCGGGTGCCGTCCTCAGCCTGGTCGTCCGCGGCAAGGAGGGATCCGTACCGACCGGTGACACCCGCCTGGAGCACGGTGACCAGCTGCTCATCGTGGCCACGACCGAGAGCCGGGCGGCAGCCGAGGAGCGGCTGCGTGCGGTGAGCCGTGACGGCAAGCTGGCCAGGTGGTACGGGCCGCGCCGCTGACTGCCAGCAAGCTCACAGCGCTGGCCTAACCGATCCGCAGGAAGCCACCGCATTCTCCCTTCGGTGAGCAGACGCAGATGGGTGATCGCGAGCACGGTCGTGGCACTGGTCGGAGGGGGCGGAAGTGCGGCCTTCGCCTTGACCCGAGGGTCTTCGGCGACGCCGTCGGCGACCACGACGACGGTGACCGTCACGAAGGGCACCGTGCAGTCGACCGTGACCACGACCGGCACGATCCAGCCGAAGCAGGACCAGGACCTCACGTTCGACGTCAGCGGCACGGTCAGCAGGGTGGCCGCCACCGTCGGCCAGCAGGTCGCCAAGGGGGCCGTCCTCGCCACCGTCGACAGCACGACCCTTCGGTCGGCTGTGACGACGGCCGCGGCGGCCGTGACAGCCGCCGAGCAGGAGGTTGCCGCGGTCGCGGGCGGATCTGACGTGCAGGTGGCGTCGGCCAAGGCGCAGCTCGCGGCGGCCAGGACGGAGCTCGCGAACGCGCAGGCGGCACTGGCGTCGGCATCGCTGACCGCGCCCTTCGCGGGGACAGTCGCCGCGGTCACCATGGCCGTCGGCGATGTCATCGGCGGACAGGGCGCGCAGGGGTCGAGCACCCCGAGCATCACCCTCATCTCCTCCGACGCCTGGGTTGTGAACGCGAGCGTCGGCAGCTCGGACCTGGCCCAGCTCAAGAAGGGCATGCAGGCGCAGATCACGCCGAGCGGCGCCACCCAGCGGGTCTTCGGCACTGTGGCGTCCATCGGCATCGTCGCCGACTCCACCGGAACGACGGCGACGTTCCCTGTCGTGATCGCCGTGACCGGCAGCCCGACCGGGCTCTACGCGGGCGGCAGCGCCGACGTCAGCATCATCGTCAAGCAGCTCGCCAACGTCCTGACGGTTCCCACCCCCGCGGTCACGACCGTCGACGGGCAGACCGTCGTCTACCGGTTGGTCAGGGGCAAGCGTGAGAGAACCGTCGTCACCCTCGGTGACTCCTATGGCGCGTCGACGGTGGTCACCTCCGGTCTGAAGGACGGCGACCAGGTGGAGGTCACGTTCGCACGGCCGACCGGAGTTCGCCGGTCAGGCGGCCAGAACAACGGCAACGTCGGACCGCCCGGCGGGTTCACGCAGCAGTTCGGCGGGCCGGGCAAGTGAGCACCCTGAGGCTCGTCGACGTCCGCAAGACGTATCGCTCCGGCCCTCTCGAGGTCGAGGCGCTGCGCGGCATCACGATGACCGTTGACGAGGGCGAGTACGTCGCCGTCATGGGCCCCAGCGGCTCCGGCAAGTCGACGTTGATGCACATCCTCGGTTGCCTGGACGTCCCGACCGGCGGCAGCTACGAGCTCGCGGGCACCGACGTCAGCAGCATGTCCGAGGCGGAGCTGGCCGAGGTCCGCAATCGCCGGATCGGCTTCGTCTTCCAGGGCTTCAACCTGCTCCCGTCGATGTCGGCCTGGCGGAACGTGGAGCTGCCTCTGGTGTACGCCGGGACAGCGCGCGACGAGCGCAGGGCGCGGGCCCTCGAGGCGCTGGAGCGGGTGGGTCTCGGTGACCGCGTCGACCACCGACCGGGCGAGCTTTCCGGCGGGCAGCAGCAACGCGTCGCGGTCGCGCGTGCTCTCGTCACCGATCCCGCGCTGATCCTCGCCGACGAGCCGACGGGCAACCTCGACAGCAGATCCTCGGCGGACGTGCTGTCGCTGTTCGCCGAGCTGCACGAGGCGGGCCGCACCGTCATGCTCATCACTCACGAGGCCGACGTCGCCGCGGCTGCGGGCCGGACCGTACGGATCCGGGATGGGTTGCTCGAGCAGGTGCTGGCCGCGTGAACCACGTCGAGACCTTCCGGACCTCGTTGGAGGCGATCCGCGCGCACCGGTTGCGGTCCGCCCTGACGATGCTCGGCATCCTCATCGGCATCGCGGCCGTCATCCTCACCGTCGGGCTCGGGCAGGGCGCGCAGGTGCAGGTGCGCGAGGAGATCAGCAAGCTCGGCAGCAACCTGCTCATCGTCACGCCCGGCTCGACGACGAGCGCGGGCGGCATCCGCGGCGGCCGCGGGAGCTCTTCGACATTGACCGTCGGGGACGCAGAAGCCTTGGACAGCAAGGAGATCGCGCCCGACATCAAGAGCGTCGCGGCGACGTCCACGAGCAGCCAGTCGCTGACGGCGGGGACCACGAACTGGACCACGATCGTCACCGGCACGACGCCGTCCTGGTTGGACGTACGGGCCCGGGCCGTCTCGGCCGGGCGGTTCCTCACCCAGGACGACGTCGACCAGGCGCGACCCGTGGTCGTGCTCGGGGCGGACACCGTCGCCGAGCTGTTCACCCGAGGTCAGGCCGTCGGTGAGACGGTCAACATCAACGGATCGACCTTCACCGTCGTCGGGGTTCTCGGCTCCATCGGAAGCTCGAACAGCACGAGCGACGACGACCTGGCCGTCGTACCCCAGACGACGTTCGCCAACAGGGTGGCGGCAAGCTCGGGGCGCGCGTCGGTCAGCACCATCTACATCGAGGCTGCCTCGCAGCGCGCACTCACCGCGGCGTACCAGGAAGCGGATGCCTTGCTGCAGACCCGGCACGGCGTCACCGCAGCGACCGCCGACTTCGCCATCGCGAGCCAGCAGTCGCTGCTGAAGACGGCGACCTCGACCGACCGGACCCTGACGATCCTGCTCGGCGGCGTGGCCGGCATCAGCCTGCTCGTCGGCGGCATCGGCGTCATGAACATCATGCTCGTCAGCGTTACCGAGCGGGTCCGCGAGGTCGGCCTGCGCAAGGCACTCGGTGCGACGCCGTCCGCGGTGCGGCGGCAGTTCCTCGTCGAGGCGAGCTCGCTCGGAGCGACCGGCGGAGTGCTGGGTCTCGGGCTTGGCATCGTCGGAGCCATAGTCCTGCCGCACTGGCTCGACCAGCCCGTCGCGATCTCGCCGGTCGCGGCCGTCGGTGCCGTCGTCGTCGCTCTTGGCATCGGGATCACCGCGGGCGTCTATCCCGCCGGCCGTGCTGCCCGGCTAGCCCCCATCGACGCCCTCCGCAACGAGTAGCAGGAGCTCCCACGTGAAGAAGAAGTGCCTGGCCCTAGTTGGGCTGCTGGGCGTCACGGCGTGCAGCGGCGGCGGCGCAACGGCCGCAACGCCTCAGTCGGACGGCGACGTGCCGACCCAGCAGCAGCGGGTCCCTGGTGCGAACGGAGTCATCGCCGCCATCGATGGTCACACCCTGCAGGTGCAGAGCAGTACCGAGCAGACCGCCGTGACGTGGTCCGCCGCGACCGAGTTCACGGACACCGTGCGAACGACGTCGGCGGCGGTGACCGTCGGGTCGTGCGTGGTGGTGCGCGACAGCACCGCCGAGCTGACGTCGACCGCGACGCCTGACCCCTCAGCGACCCGGCCCACGAGGGTCACGGCGATCTCCGTGTCGGTCTCTGCACCGGTCAGCGGTGGCTGCAATGGCGCGCCGACGGGCACTGTTCGAGGAGGACCGATGGGGACCGCACCGCCAGGCTTCACTCCGCCGTCCGGTGCACCGAGGGCCCGCCAGAGCCGCGGGCTGTTCGGCGGCGGGGCGTTCGGCAAGGTGGTCTCGAAAAACGCCGACGGGTTCGTGGTGCAGGCGACCCGGCCGGGGGAGACCGCCCCGACATCCACGAGCGTGACAACCACCGCGGCGACGACGTACACGACCGAGCGGAAGGCGTCGGCTGATGCCCTGAAGCTCGGTGCGTGCGTGTCCGCGCGTGGGCAGGCCGAGAGCTCGGGCACGATCGCTGCGCGGGCCATCACGATCCGGCCGAGCATCGCTGGTTCCTGCGACGCACCTGGCGGCCCGGGCGGCGGTCGTGGCTAGCCGGCTGCGGCGGCGCGCGATCGTCGTGCCGGCGGCCATCGCGCTGGTCGCGGGTGGTGGCGCGGTTGCCTGGGGCTCCGCGGGCGGAGGCGGCTCGGGATACCGCACCGCGGTCGTCGGCCGCGGAGACGTGCAGCAGCTGCTCAGCCTGACGGGGACGGTGCGGGCCGTCGACCAGGCGAAGGCGCGCTTCCGCACGTCAGGCACGGTTGCCTCGGTCAAGGTGACGGTCGGGCAGCCGGTGACGAAGGGCCAGCTGCTGGCCACCATGGACACCGGTGCGTTGCAGGATGCCGTCATCAAGGCGAAGGCGGTGCTGGCCAAGGCGAAGGCGACGCTGGAAGCCGACTCCAGCTCCTCGAGCAGCGACGCGGCGACGGCAGCCCCCACTCCCTCGGCCACGCCGTCGCCGACCCGGAGCGCAAGCCCTCTGGCGGCAGCACAGCGAGCGGTTGACCAGGCCCTGCAGCGGGCCGAGTTGGCGTTGGCCGCTGCGACCGCCGTCTGCGCCACCTCCTCGGCCCCAAGTGCGAGTGCGGTACCGAGCGCGTCGCCCACCGCATCGCCCACCGAGGCGCCTGCGGCCCCGGCGTCGGGCTCGTGCCCGGCAGCGCTCACCGCCGCCTTGCGTTCGCAGCAGGTGGCTGCGCGGGCGCAACAGAGCCTCGCGCGTGCGCTCCAGGCCGCGAGCCGTGACATGTCGAACCCGACAGCTCGCACAGCGACACCGACGCCGGTGGGCTCGGTCTCGCAGGCCCCTCGCAACCCGGCCGAGGGCAGCAGCGACACGAGCGTCGCAGCCCGGATCACCACCGATACGGCAGCCGTGTCCGCAGCCGAGGTCGCTCTCGCTGAGGCGGAGAAGGACCTCGCCGCGGTCTCGTTGCGCGCGCCTCTCACCGGCACCATCGCCAGCATCCCCTGGAAGGCGGGAGCCACCGCAGCAGCCGGTGACGCCATCGTGGTCCTGGGCCGTGGAGCCGTCGACGTGACGGTGGAGGTCCCGGCCACCGCGATCCGGAGCGTGCGGGTGGGGCTACCGGCCACTGTCCGCGCGGACGGCGCGAGCAAGAGCGCGAGTGGCGTCGTCTCGCAGATCGGGTTGCTGCCCACCGACAACAGCTCATCGAGCAGTAACGCCTCGACGACGACCTACCCCGTGACCGTCCGGGTCGACGGAGGGCCCGGTCTGGTCGAGGGCGGCACTGCCTCGGTCGGCATCGCGGTGAAGACCGTCCGGGACGTGATCACCGTCCCTAACTCCGCGCTGCACGGCTCGACGGTCGACGTCCTCAGTGCCGGCAAGGTCAGCCGGGTCCGGGTGCAGACCGGCACGGTGGGTGCTCTCGTCACCGAGGTCACGTCCGGTCTCAAGGTTGGCCAGACCGTCGTGCTCGCGGATCTGGGAGAGGCGCTGCCGACCAGCTCCACGACCAACAACGACCGCGGCTTCACGGGCCCGCGGGACGGCTTCAGCGGTCCGGCTGGGGGCGCTGGCAGCGGACCGCTCATCCTCAAGCGTGGCGGCTAGCGAGGCACGCGGAAACGCGGGGAGGTGACGCTCCGGTATGCTCTTCGACGTCGTCTTACGAACGACGCGCACCCGTAGCTCAACGGATAGAGCACTTGACTACGGATCAAGAGGTTAGGGGTTCGAATCCCTTCGGGTGCACTCAAAACCGCAGGTCACAGGGGGTGCGACCCTCCGACCGGCAGCCGGACAACAGCAGTTGTTCACAGATTGCTACCGAGGACCCCACGCCGGCCTCTGGTGCGTGACGCTCTCCCCCATGTGACGTGAGGGAGCGTGCGAGATGCGCGGATCAGTCTTCAAGCGGTGCACCTGCCCGGTACGACGTGACGAGCGGGACCGCCGGATCACCTGCCCCAAGCAGCACGGGTCGTGGTCGTTCAAGGTCGACCTTCCCGGTGCCGGGGGCCGGCGCAAGCAGCTCGTGAAGGGCGGCTTCCCGACCAAGCGCGAGGCAGAGGAAGCCATGGCCGACGCGGTCGCGAAGGCATCCCGCGGCCAGCTGATCGCGCCGTCCCGGCTGACCGTCGGCGCGTATCTGT
>JBHEMB010000354.1:0-3447 GCA_046262855.1 Mycobacteriales bacterium
CGTCGCCCGCGGGCCGGCCGGTCGGGTGGTCCAGGCCATCAGCGGAACTCCGGAGGCCTGCAGCCAGCGGGCCTCCCAGAGCGTCTCTCCGAGCGTCGTGCGCGCCACCAGTCGAGGCTAGTCGAACGCCCTGGCCGAGGCCCCGGAACGCGATGCCAGCTCGACGAGGTCTGCCAGGCCGACGCCGGCGAGAGTCGCGCGCACCTCGATGCCCGGTCCGCTGAGCACCGTCACGCCTGGGACGGAGGGGACCGCCAGCACGGCACAGCCGGCGGCCTCACCGGAGAGCACTCCGGCGGCCGAGTCCTCCAGCACCACGCAGTCGGCAGGGCGTACGCCCAGCCGGGCCGCCGCCGTCAGGTAGGGCTCGGGGTGCGGCTTGCCGTGCGTCACCTCGTCGCCGGCCACCGACAGCGCGAAGGGGCCGTGGCCGTGCCCGAGCACCGCGTCCACCAGCACCCGGTACGACGAGGAGACCAGCGCCTGCGGCACGCCCGCCGCGGCAACGGCCCGCAGGAGCTCGATCACCCCGTCGAGCAGCGGCGGGTTCTCGCCGTACAGGCCCACCATGCGCTCGAGCAGCCATGCCGACGCCCACCCGACGGCCGTCGGGTCAGCCCGGTGCCCGTAGTGCTCAAGGATGGCAGGGACGGCGACGTCGAGACGGGTCCCGGCGATGGCCGCCTTGAGCTGGTCGCTCCACGTGCCGCCGAGCTCCGCCGCGAGTGCCTCCTCCGCGACCGTCCACAGCGGTTCGCTGTCGACCAGCAGACCGTCCATGTCCCACAGGACGGCGGCGAGTGGCATGGCCGCCAAACTAGTGGGCGCCCCGGGCACTAGGCGCTGGCAGCCTCGGCGTCGGCGAGGCTTTCGCTCACGTCGATGACGAGCGGGGCCGGACGCGTACTCGCGCGCTGCGGGCTCTTGCGGAGCCGCTCCGTCAGGGCGGCGCGCAGGACCCGGAGACCATCCCGCCAGGGGTTGAGGTTGCTGATCCCGTGGATCCGCTCGAGCTCGAAGCTCGGCACCTCGACGACCTTCAGCCGGCCGCGGGCGATCCGGGTGTTGATGAGCGTCTCGATCTCGAAGCCGTCGCCCCAGAGCTTCTTGTCCTGCTCGACGTCGCCTGCGTCGAGCCCGAGCACCGGGAGGCACCTGGTCCAGAAGGCGTTGTAGCCGTAGCAAAGGTCGGTGTACCGGGTGCCGTAGAGGATGTTCACGACAAGGTTGAGCGCCTTGTTGCCCCAGCTGCGCAGCCGCGTGAGGTCCGTGCTGCCGCCACCCTGGACGAACCGGCTGCCCTTGGCGAAGTCAGCCCCGGCCAGCAGCGTGTCGACGTACCGGGAGATCTCGGCAGGGTCGACGGAGCCGTCGGCGTCGTGCATCACGATGACGTCGCCGCGGACGGCCGCGAACCCGCAGGCGAGTGCGTTCCCCTTGCCCTTGCGGGTCTGCTGGACGGTCCGGATGTCCGGCCGGATGCAGCGCGCCACTGCCACGGTGTCGTCCGTGCTGTGGCCGTCGACGAGGACCACCTCGTACACCTCGGGCGGTAGGGCGGCCAGCACGTGCGGCAGGTTGGAGGCCTCGTTGCGGGCCGGCACGACGACGCTGATGCGGGGTCCCGCCAGGTCGTCAACGGAGACGAGTCGGCGCTCTGGATCACCGGCGGAGGTGGTGCTGCGGAACGGCACGGGTCGGGCTCCCTGGTTCGGTGGGCCCGGTTTCGCCTCTTGCTCCCCGCTGGGCCGTGGCGACCAAGTCGCCCAGCGGATCGTTGCGTGCCCTTCTTGCCTGGTGCAAAAGGGACCGCTGTCGGCCCCCAACCAACGAAACGTGTGACACCGCTCCGGGATCACGGTCGCGGTGTCGAGATGTGACCGTATCGGACACAGGAGGTGACTGACGGTGGCGGACGAGACGTGTCACCTCTATGGGCTATCCCACCTCCCTTCCAGGTGACGGTCTCTACCCGCCGTCTCGGATCGGCAACCGGACGCTCCTCGAAACACGGGTGCGCGATGATGGGTCGTGCCCCGCTTCTTCCGAAAGGCCGCGGCAACCCCTGCGACAGGAGGGCCCGAGTGACGCCGGGTGAGACCCGCAAGCGGAGCAGCACCCGGACTGACCACGGTCCGAGCATCACCGTGGTGATCTGCAGCTACACCGAGAAGCGGTGGCAGGAGCTCTCGGCAGGGGTGACAGCGGTCCTTGCGCAGCTGACCTCGGCCGACGAGCTCGTGGTCGTCGTGGACCACGCGCCCGAGGTGCTGGCCCGGGCCGTGGCAGAGCTCACCGGCTGTCGGGTCGTGCCGAACGCGCACGGCCGGGGCCTGTCGGGCGCGCGCAACACCGGTGTCGAGCTCGCCCGCGGAGACGTCGTCGCCTTCCTGGACGACGACGCGACGCCCGGGGAGGGCTGGCTCGAGTCGTTGCGTGCGCCGTTCGACGCGGAGGACGTCCTCGGGGTGGCAGGCCGCGTGGACCCTGCCTGGGAAGGGGGCGTCGCTCCTCGCTGGTTCCCACCCGAGTTCGGTTGGGTCGTGGGCTGCGACTACGTCGGACTGCCGGCCGGCGGCGAACAGGTCCGCAACCCCATCGGCGCCAGCATGGCGCTGCGTCGCAAGCCGCTGGCGGACATCGGAGGGTTCTCCGAGCTGGTCGGTCGGGTCGGGACCCTCCCCGTCGGTTGCGAGGAGACCGAGATCAGCATCCGGTTGGCCCAGGCAGACCCGACGGCCCGGGTGCTGCGGGCGAGTGGTGGCGTCGTGCGCCACCTCGTGCCCAAGGACCGTCAGCGGCTGCGGTACTTCCTGTCGCGCTGCTACCACGAGGGGCGATCCAAGGCGGTCCTGTCCGCGCTGGTGGGCACCCGGCACGGGCTGGCCGCAGAGCGCAGCTATGCCACGCGCACCCTGCCCCTTGGCGTCCTCCGGCACCTCGCCGCGGCCGGCAAGGGTGACCCGGCTGGGGTCGCCCGCGCCGCGTGCATCGTCCTCGGCCTGCTGACGACCGGTCTGGGCTATCTCGCTGCTCGCAGGGCAGGCAGCGTCACGTGATCCCCACGAAGGTTCTCGAGGTCGAGCTGTCCGCTCCCGCGGTCGACCACCCGGTGCCCGACCACAGCACCGCCAAGGTCCTGGTGCGGCTGCACGGCACGCCGTTGGGTTTCCTCGACCTCCCGGTCACCGAGGGCTGCGTCCGGGCTGCCGACATCGAGTCTGCGACGTCGGTCGAGCTGGCCCTCGCCGCCCATCTGAGCGCCGACGGCATCTCGGATCCCCGGGCAGCAGGTTCCGACTGGGCCTGCCAGGCCTGGGGACCGCAGCTCCCACCCGACGGGCTGTCCGTGGTGCTCTGCACCCGCGACCGCGCCGACTCGCTGCGGGTGGCCCTGCGTTCGGTGCTGGCCGCCGGCGGGGCCGATCTCGAGGTCGTGGTCGTCGA
>JBHEMB010000355.1:0-5427 GCA_046262855.1 Mycobacteriales bacterium
CAACACGACCGTCGGCAACAACGCCATCACGACGAACGCGCAGGCGTCGACGTCGCTGACGCCTGGCGCGCCGGGCACCCCGCCGACCGGCGGTGGGACCCGCGACTACGGGTACGTCGGGCTCGACACGTTCACCGACCAGTGGCACACCAACCTGTGCTCGAAGGACACCCTCATCACGCCGCCCTCGGCGAACGTGAACGCGGCGATCGTCAACCTGTTCGTGGGCCACAACCGCATCCACGACTTCGCCTACCGGCTCGGGCTCACCGAGGTCCGGGGGGCGCTGCAGACCAGCAACTTCGGCCACTCGGGGACGAACGTCGCGGAGGGCGACCCTGAGCTCGGCAACGCCCAGAACGCGGCCCTCAGCAGCGACGCCTTCCAGTACACCAACCAGGTGACCGGACCGGCGGCCGGCGTGGGCCTTGCCGGCCGGAACAACGCCAACCAGATCACCCTGCAGGACGGCGTTCCGGGGATCACGAACCAGTACCTCTTCCAGCCGATCGTCGGCTTCAGCAGCCCGTGCACGGACGGTGACCTCGACGCCAGCGTCTTCCTGCACGAGTACACGCACGCCGTGAGCAACAGGCTCGTCGCTGGCCCGGCGACCGGCCTGACCGGGCAGCAGGGCGGCTCGATGGGCGAGAGCTGGAGCGACCTGGACGCCATCGAGTACCTGAACGCCTTCGACCTCGCAGGCAAGCGCGGCGAGGACGCGTACGCCCTCGGCGCCTACGTCACGGGGGACTCGGAGGTCGGCATCCGCGACTACAACCTCTTCCCGACGAAGAACCCGCTGAACTACAGCGACTTCGGCTTCGATGCCGCCGGTGTAGAGGTGCACGCCGACGGTGAGATCTGGAACGCCGTGCAGATGACGGTGCGGCAGGCGCTCGTTGCCAAGTACCAGGCGAAGTACCCCTACCAGGACAAGGTCTTGCAGCGGGCCTGTGCGCTCGGGCGCACCGCGGCCGGCACGCAGGCCCCGACCTGGGACCGCTGCCCAGGCAACCGCCGCTTCATCACCTACATGTACGACGCGATGATCAACCAGGCGAACGGCTGGCCCTCCATGGTCGACATGCGTGATGCCGAGCTCATCTCGGTGATGATGCGCGACCCGAAGGATTACGACACGGTGTACGCCGCGTTCGCCTCCCGAGGTCTCGGCGTCCACGCGTTCTCCAAGAGCGGCGCCGACAAGGAGCCGCTGCCGAGCTTCACCTCCAACCGGCGCGCCGACAACGCGCACGTGACGTTCGCGCTGAAGGACGCCAAGACCGGGCGGCCGGTCAAGGGCCAGGTCTTCGTCGGGATGTACTCCGCCCGTTGCCGCCCCATCGCCACCACCCTCGGCGGCTCCGCGCCGGACACCAAGGAGGACATCGTCAAGGGCGCCTACACCTTGACGGTGAGAGCGAAGGGCTACGGCATCCAGCGGTTCAACGTGACCTACCGGCCGGGGACCGTCACGACCACCCTGAAGCTGCTGCCGAACTACGCGTCCAACGCGTACGCGCCGGGCGTCAGCGGCAACGCGGGCGCGCTCCGGGTCAGCCGGATCACGGATGACGACGAGGCCACCAACGGTGCCTTCGACGGCCAGCCCGTCAAGGGCCGGGCGGTCACCGTCACCTTCGCCAACGGCAAGCGGACGTTCCAGAAGATCGCCGTCTCGGCGCTGCACCACCCGCCGGCGGAGCTTCCCGAGGGCGGCGGCACGGAGATCGAGGGCCGGTTGCTGGGCATCCGCGCCTTCGACGTACAGGCCACCGGAGACGGCGGGAAGACCTGGACGACCGTGTACCGCAGCCCGGACGCGTTCTTCCCCGCCTTCCAGCCGCGCGCCGTCGCGCCGGACCTGCTGCTGCGCACCGCAACGCTCCCCAAGCCGGTCACGGCTGACGCGGTCCGGCTCGTGGTCCGGAGCAACGCCTGCACGGGCGGACCGGACTTCAACCACGAGCAGGAGAACGACGTCGTCAACCCGTCGGACTGCCGCAGCACGGCGACGAACACGACGCAGGTGACGATCACCGAGTTCCAGGTGTTCGCCGCGGCGAGCACCAAGGGAGCGGTGGTGGTGCGTCCGGGCACCGGAGCCGGCACCGGCTCCGGCGGCCAGCTGGCCGCCACGGGCGGACGCGGTGGTCTCGCCCTGGGTGGCCTCGCGCTGCTCGGCCTGGCCTGCGCGGGCTGGGCTGCGCGTCGACGCACCGCCTAGCTCTGCCGGAGGTGTGCGGGCTGCCACCGCGGTGCGCCCGCGTGACCCCGCACACCTCAAGCTGGCTGGGGGTGGGCCCTCACTGCTTGACCTCGGTGAGCAGGGCCTTGACGTCCTCGACGGCTGACCTCAGCACTTGGTAGCGCGTCAGGTTCACGAGCTTGTCGTAACCGTGCTCCCGGAACAGGTCGAGCGCCGCATCGACTGCTCGATCATGCGTTGGGGGTGGCCCACACGTTCTGCTGGAACGGCGTCGATGGCGTGTTGGCACACCTTCTTGAACATGTTCACTATCTCGGTGGGTCACCTCCCTCGCCATCCGGACGGTGGCGTGACTCCGGGAACGGGAAGGGGAGTCAGGAGCGCAGGCGGAGGCCGCGCGGGGTGGGGTGGAACCCGGCGTTCTCGAGGGCGGCACCCAGCGGCGAGGTGAGCGCCGGTGAGCCGTCGGCCTTCTCGACGGTGAGCTTCCCGAGGGCGCCGTCCCGGACGGCCAGAGCCAGCGCGTCGGCGGCCGGCCCGACAAGGGACTCGTCCTCGGTGAACGACAGCAGCGTCTTGCCACCGCGCTCGACGTAGAGCACGAGCTGGCCATCCACGAGGACGACGAGGGCACCGGCCTTCCGGCCGGGCTTGTGCCCCTCGAGGCGCGGCCAGTCCAGGGCGGCGCCGTACGGGTTGGCGGGGTCGGTGGCGGCCAGCACCACCGCACGGGCTTCGTCGCGGCGGCGGCGCTGTGCGTCCCAGCCGCCCGGCACCGGGACGGTCCAGAGCGGTTCGTCGTCGCGCGGCTTGGCGAGCGCGCGCATCCGGTCGACGGCGCCGGGCGCGGCGAACTGGGCGGCACCGAGGCCCTCGACGAAGTATCCGCGGCGGACCCGGCCGGCCTCCTCGAAGGCCTTGAGCACGGGGTAGACAGCGCTGAACCCGCCGACCACTCGCTCGGCGACGACGGCGCCCTTCGTCACCACGCCGTGCCGATCCAGGAGGGCTTCGGCAAGAGCATGCGTACGACGGGTGCTGTCCGTCGATCGGGCAGGAAGCGCAGACCAGCGGCCGGCCATGGTGGGAGGTCCGGTGCGCGACGGCATCGGTGCGCGCCCGACGCGTGAGCGGGTGCGCACGGGACCCCGACGAGCCGAGTGCGTCGAGCGACCGGTCCCGAGGGCGGCGCGCAGCGGGGCGAGCGTGTCGTTGGTGAGCTGGCCCGCCCAGACGAGGTCCCAGACCGCCTGCTGCAGCCCGGCGTCGTCCGTCGAGCCGACGCGCTCGGAGAGCGACCGGAAGAACAGCGCCTGCCCGTCCGCGAGGACGTCCAGGACGGAGCGGTGCAGGTCCGACAGCTCCAGCTCGCCGACCGCGGGCAGCAGCAGATCTGCCGAGTCGGCGAGCTGCAGCGACACCCAGCCGTCGTGGCCGGGCAGCGAGCCGCCACCGGCCCACAGCACCTCGCCCGAGGACGTGAGCTCGTCGAGCAGGGCAGGTGCGTAGTCGGCGACCCGGGCAGGCAGCACCAGCGATTCGAGTGCCGACGCCGGTACCAGGGCGCCTTGCAGCTGCTCGACGGCGCGGACCAGGCCGTCGAGGCCATGCCCGTTCGACTGCCCTCCCGCCGTACCCATCCCTTGCCAGGCAGGCAGGAAGCGCGCCAGCGCCGACGCAGGGACGGGTTCGACCTCCTTGCGGAGCTTGGCCAGCGACCGGCGCCGCAGCGATCGGAGCACCTCGGCATCGCACCACTCGAGGCCGACGCCGCCGGGGCGGAACTCGCCGTGCACGACGCGGCCGGTCGCCGACAGCCGCGCCAGCGCACCGTCGACTACCGCGACACCGAGCCCGAAGCGAGCCGCGACATCGGCGGGATGGAAGGGCCCGTGCGTGCGGGCGTAGCGGCTGACGAGGTCACCGATGGGGTCGCGAACCGGCTCGAGAAAGGCCTCGGGGATGCCCACGGGCAGCGCGACGCCGAGGGCGTCCTGCAGCCGGCCGGCGTCCTCGACAGCCGCCCAGCGCTCCTCGCCGGCGATGCGGACCCGGATGGCGCGACGGGTGTCCTCCAGTGCTGCCAGCCAGGCAGCCTGACCCCCGCGGGCGAGCACCTCCGACGTCGAGAGGTCGCCGACGACGCGCAGCAGATCGGCGACCGACTCCTCGTCGCGCAGCTCGAGACCGAGCCGCTGCACCTCGGCCTCGACCTCGGCGAGGGCATCGGCATCGATGAGCTCGCGCAGCTCGGCCTGCCCGAGCAGCTCCGCCAGCAGGGCCGTGTCGAGCGACAGCGCCTGGGCACGCCGCTCGGCCAGCGGCGAGTCGCCCTCGTACATGAAGGCGCCGATGTAGCCGAACAGCAGCGACCGCGCGAACGGCGACGGCTGCTGGGTCTCGACTTCGACGAACCGCACGCGCCGCTCGGCGACGTCCTTCATCAGCCCGACCAGACCCGGCACGTCGAAGACGTCCTGGAGGACTTCGCGCATCGTCTCCAGAACGATGGGGAAGCTGCCGTACTGCGACGCGACACCGAGCAGTTGCGCAGCCCGCTGCCGCTGCTGCCACAGGGGAGTACGGCGGGTCGGGTTCCGCCGCGGGAGGAGCAGCGCCCGCGCTGCGCACTCGCGGAACCGTGCTGCGAACAGTGCCGAGCCACCGACCTGGTCCTGGACGAGCTGCTCGATCTCGTCCGGCTCGAAGACAGCAGCCACCCCGGAAGGCGGCTCGTCGGTCTCCGGCAACCGCAGCACGATCCCGTCGTCGGAGTGCATCGACTGGACGTCGACGCCGTACGCGTCCTGCAATCGGGCCGAGATCGCCAACGACCAGGGCTGGTTGACCTGCGCGCCGAACGGCGAGTGGATGGCGAGCCGCCAGTCGCCGAGCTCGTCGCGGAACCGCTCCACGAGGATGGTGCGGTCGTCCGGCAGGACGCCTGTCGCCTGCTTCTGCTCCTCCAGGTAGGCGAGCAGGTTGTCGGTGGCGTAGCCATCGAGGCCGGCGTCGACGAGCCGGGCCCCGGCCTCCTCGCGGGACAGCGCCGAGACCTCGCGCAGGAAGGCCCCGAGGGCGCGGCCGAGCTCGATCGGACGACCGGGCGCATCGCCGTGCCAGTAGGGCATTCGGCCCGGCTGGCCGGGTGCCGGCGTGACGAGGACCTGGTCGTGGCTGATGTCCTCGATCCGCCAGGCGGAAGATCCCAGGAG
>JBHEMB010000356.1:0-3570 GCA_046262855.1 Mycobacteriales bacterium
GTGTGCACCCGCGCGCGGTGCGACGCGGAGGCCACCACGGCGACCCTTGCAAGGGCACGCAGCGAGCCCGGTGTTTGCATAGCGAGGAGCACCGCGGGGGGCGCCGGTATACCGCGTGCCGGCCCGCGGGGGTGGAGTAGCGATTCGACCAGTTGATCGGTGACCGGCCCGTCGTCGTCACCGAACGCGGCCACCAACAGTGAGATCGCGCCCTCAGCAGCCGTGCCGTCGATGAACCACGCTGTGCTCCCTTGGCCAAGCTCGAGGGCTGTCAGGGTCGCGTTGCCGATTCTGCCGTGCAGGTGGCGCCCCGTTTCCGTCCAGCGCACGGCCGCGCGCAGGGGCGACGTCGTCTTCGTCAGCAAGGCATCCGCTACTTCGGGCGGGCAGCTGCTGCGGCCGACGCCATGGGTGATGACTGCGCCGTAGCGCTCGACCACGACCCAAGCCCCGGTCCGCTCCGCCAGGCCATCAACGATCTCGGACAGGCTGGCTTGCGGGCTGTGGCTGAGGGCTGTCGCGGACATCAACCCATCACGCTGAAGCTGCTGTCGCGGTTGATTTTCCGGAGCCTGCTGTAATGGCCTAGGTCGGCCACGTGCCCTGTCACGTCCAGCCGGACCTGCACGGGATTCTGGTCGTGATCGTGTCCCGACTGCACGGCGGTGACGAGCTCGTGTAGGAACTTCCCGACGACGGGCGCGTTCTTGAACTGGTTGCCGCTGGTGCCGACGGCGACGTAGAAGCCGGGCAGGGCCGTCCGGTCGTATACGGGGATCCAGTCGTCGGTCACGTCGTAGACGCCGGCGACGCCACGCGGCCGGTCCGGCACGCCAAGCTCAGGCAGTCTCCGGGCTGCGCGCAGCACCTGTGCTTTGTGCACTTCTGTCGTCGGGTTGGGGTCGAAGTCGTCGGCGTCGTCCAGCCACTGCAGCGGGTCGCAGTCGGGTTCGGTGCCCCCGACCAGCAGGCCTCCGCCCGAAGCCCCACGAAAGTAAGTGCCGAGGTCGAGATCGCCGATAAGCGGGCCCGGTGCGCCGTCGTGTCCGTATCCCGGCGGCGCGGTGACGTGATGCACTTCCTGCCGCATTGGCCCGGTCGTGACGCCGAACTCGCCCAAGATGTCCCCCTCACGGTCGGCGAGCGCGTTGATGCGCGATGAACCCGGGCCTGCAACGTTGATCACGACCGGTGCATGCAGCCGGGTGCCGTCCTGAAGCAGCACGCCATCGACCCTGTCGCGGTCCCGGCAGACCACGACCACGTCGGAGCGGAACCGGAACTGAGCGCCGCGCTGCTTGGCAGCCACCGCCAGGTTCTCCGCTGCCAGCTGCGGATCGTCGATGAAGCCACTGTCCGGCGTCCAACAGCCGGTCAGCTCGCCGTTGGCGTCGGCCCAAAAGGCATCGTCGTCCGGACGCTTAGGGGGAAAGTACCGGCCCACGTCAATCTGCGGGATCCTCCTCCGGATGGTGGATGCGTCCCACTCTTCGTAAGGGACGCCGGCCCGGTCGAACAGGGCGAGCACCTTGGTGCCGTCAAGCTGGGGCGACTCGAGGACCAGGCCGCCGGTCCGAACGAATCGGGCGAGCGGAGCGTTACGGCGTGCGTTCAGGTGGTCGCGCCAGCCCTCCCATAGGTGCTTGCTCTCCCAAGCTGCAACGACGCCGGTCCAGGTCGAGTAGTTGAACCGCACGACCGCGGACGAGGCGCTCGTGGAGCCGGTGCCCGCGCCGGGACCGCGATCCACCGCGACGACCGTGTGCCCGGAGCGCGCGAATTCCAGCGCGATGGACGATCCGAGGACGCCGGCGCCGATGACGATGACGTCGTACACACCGCGATCTGCCATAAGGCAACGGTAGAGATGTCGGCCCGCCGGCAGTAGCGACCCGAGACGATCATTTAGCGCGACGCGTGCGACCACAGTCGAATGCACGCTAAGGGAAGCGGTCGACAAGCAGACTGCCTCGCACCCCTGCTACTCCTGCGGATACCGGCCGGTCAACCGCGCCAGCTTGAGGCCCAGGTGCGCGGCAAGACGGTCCTGGCCTCGTTTGAGCTCGAGCCCAGTGAGTGCCTCGAAGCGGTTGAGTCGGTGGTACAGGCTCGTCCTATGGAGGTGCATAGCCTCGGCAGTGCCGCGAGCGTCGCCGCCGCTGTCCAAATACGCCTCCACCGTCCGGGCTAGCTCCCGTCCGCCTGTCGTCTCGAGCAGTTCAAGCAGCTCGTGCGGCCGCGCGTCCTCGGGAACGTCGTCGAGTGACATGTGGACGAGCAGCCGGTACACGCCAAGCTCGGACCACTGTGCGTCGTCGGGAAACCCCGAAAAGCACTCGGCCACGCGCACCGCCTGGCGAGCCTGCCGCCAGCTCCGGTGCACGTCCTCCAGGCCGCTTGCGGCGTCCCCCGCCCCCGTCCGCAACGTCACGTCCGGGACCTGCCGCGCAACATCCGCGCGGATCGCCTGCGCCGTGATCTCGACTGCCTGATCGGGCGCCGTCAGCAGCAGAACACCCTGATTGCCGCGGGCGACGGCAAGCGCGGGAGGCGTGAACCGCCGGGCGACCCGCTCCATTGCGTCCTCCAAGACCTGCGGCAACTCCGCGCTGCGGTCCTGGCCTGCGGAGACGAGGACTAGGAGGACGCGAAGGTGCTCTTCCTGCGGCACGCGCCCGGCCTCGCGGAGGGCGTGGGCGGCCGCCGTCCGGACGCCGACGTCGTCGGCCATCAGGTCGCGGAGGCGCTCACGGTCTCTGCCGCGCTCGACGTCGAGCAGCAGCCGCTCTCGGTGCAGGATCAGCGCGGCTGTGTGAGCGACGTCCGTGACGTCCGCGAGGTCGTCTGCGGTCATCGGCTGGCCCGCTTCGATGATCCACAGGTAGCCGAGCAGCACGCCCTGCGCTCGGAGCGGCGCTACAACCCGGGTGAGCAGGCCCCGTTCTTGACTCCCAGGAACCCGCATCCAGGGCTCCGGGGACGATTCCAGGCCGAACGACAATGCGTACTGGATGAGGTCGCCGTCGATCCTGCGCTCGAGGATCGACTGTGTCCGGGCAGCATCCACCACCCCGTGGTGGGAGGTGTGCGTCAGCAGCCGGAACTGCGGATCATCCACCGCCACGGCTCGCCCGAGCCGGGCAGCCAGCGCCTCGGCGAGATTCTGCAGCTCCTGCATCCGTCTCCCTCCAATGGGGGTTCCAGGTTCCCTGCCACCTAGGCCTCCGGCGCGATCGTGATGCTCGAGAGCCGCCTAGTTGTCCCGGGTCGTGGTCACGGGACAGCCACCCCGACGTCGTCCTGCGCCATGGCGTACCGCCGGCGCATGTCTTCAACGAGTCGAGCTGCGTCCTCGTGCGTGGCGAGCTGTCTGAAGCGCCGGGCATCGGCACGGATTGCCTCATCACGACCGAGGTCCTGAGCCTCGAGCAATGACCGTTTGACGGACGAGAGGGCCGCGGCGGGCCGGCGGGCGAGGGCTGTGGCTCGTTCTCGGGCGGCAACCAACGCCGAGGTGGCGGAGGGAAGGTGTTCAGCCAGGCCCAGGGCTATCGCGGCCTTCGCGTTCAG
>JBHEMB010000357.1:0-5035 GCA_046262855.1 Mycobacteriales bacterium
GTACTTGATGTTGTCGAAGTCGATGCCGTCGAGGTTGGAGCCCCAGGTCGGCATCGGCTTCTTCGCGAACAGCTTCAGGCCCTTGAGGCGCATGTCGAGCATCCACTGCGGCTCTGACTTCTTCGCGGAGATGTCGCGCACGACCTCCTCGTTGAGGCCACGGCGCGCGGCGGCACCGGCGACGTCGGAGTCGGCCCAGCCGAACTTGTAGTTGCCGAGGCCTTCCAGGGCCGCGGCCTGCAAGGCCTGGGGGTCTGCTGTCTGCTGCGTGGTCATGCTTCGACCTTCCGTGGGACGAACGTGGTACAGACGCCGTCGCCGTGGGCGATGGTGGCGAGCCGTTGGACGTGCACGTCGAGCACCCGGCCGAGGGCCGCGGTCTCGGCGTCGCACAGCTGCGGGAACTCCGCAGCGACGTGCTGGACGGGGCAGTGGTGCTGGCACAGCTGGATGCCGAGGCCTTGCTCGGTCACCGACGCGGCGTAGCCGTCGGCACTGAGTGCCTCGGCCAGCTCGGCCGGGCCCGCCACCCCGTCGTACCGCTCCTCGAGCTCGCGGCCACGGGCCGCTGCGAAGGAGTCGACCTGCTCGGGGGTCATGAAGCGCAGCGCGGAGACGGCGAGGTCGTCGTAGGCGCTGGGGCCCTTCGCGTGGCCGGCCTCCGACAGCGCGTAGAGCTTCGCGGGGCGACCGCGGGTCACGACCCGACGGCGCGGCTCGCGGGTGGCCACGACGCCCTCGGCGACCAGCGCGTCGAGGTGCCGGCGGATGCCTGCGGGGGTGACGTCCAGGCGCTCGCTGAGCGTGGCGGCGGTGGCCGTCCCCAGCTCCAGGAGCAGCCCGAGGACGCGCTCGCGCGTACCCGTGCCTTCTCCCACGCTTTTCACAACACCAGTGTGACGAAAATCCTGCCCCGGGTCGACCCGCACGCCCGTGACAGCGGCCACGAAGGGCACCCTTACCCGCGATCACGCCTACTCTCTGCGCCGTGAACGAGCCCGTCCTGGAGGTCACCGACCTCGGCAAGAGGTACGGCGGCAGGACCGCTGTCGACGGCCTGAGCCTGTCCGTGCCCGCAGGGACGGTCGTGGCGCTGCTCGGGCCGAACGGGGCCGGCAAGACGACCACGGTGGAGGTCTGCGAGGGCTTCCGCACGCCCGACGCGGGCTCCGTGCGCGTGCTTGGCGGGACTCCCGCACAGGCCCGGGCCCGGGTGGGCGTCATGCCGCAGGGTGGTGGTGGGTACCCGGGGCTGCAGGCCCGCGAGCTGCTGACCCTGTTCAGCCGCTTCTATGCCCAGCCGCACGACCCGGCAGAGCTGCTCTCGCTGCTCGGGCTCGACGAGGTCGCACGGACGCCCTACCGGCGGCTGTCGGGCGGCCAGCAGCAGCGGCTCTCGCTCGCCATGGCCGTGGTCGGCCGTCCCGAGCTCGTGTACCTCGACGAGCCCACGGCGGGGCTCGACCCGCAGGCCCGGCGCGCGACCTGGGACCTGGTCGAGAAGCTGCGCGCCGATGGGGTCACCGTGCTGCTCACCACCCACCTGATGGACGAGGCAGAGCACCTCGCGGACGAGGTGTACGTCATCGACCACGGGCGGCTCGTCTCGCACGGGACCGTCCCGGAGCTGACCGCTTCCTCCCAGGCCTTCGTGCGCTTCACCGGACCCAGCGGACTCGACGTGGAGGACCTGCTCCTGTCACTCGGGCCGGACGCCGTCGGCAAGGAGTCGCCGGCCGGGACCTACCTGGTGGAGGGTCCGGAGGGACCGCAGCTGCTCGCCGGCGTCACTGCCTGGTGCGCGACCCGCGGCGTGCTGCCCGAGGGCCTGCAGACCCGCCGGACCCTGGAGGACGTGTTCCTGGACCTGACCGGTCGCGAGCTCCGTCCGTGAGCGGCTGGCCCTCGCTGGCGCCGGCCGCGGCGGCTGCTGCGAGAGGTCGGATGTTCCGTGCCCAGACGCGCGCGGAGCTGACCCTGCTGCTGCGCAACGGCGAGCAGGTGCTGCTGACGCTCGTCATCCCGCTGGGGCTGCTGGTGCTGCTGTCCGAAGTGGCGTTCGTGAGCGTCACCGGCCGCCGGGTCGACTTCTTCGTCCCCGGCGTCCTCGCCCTCGCCGTCATGTCGACCGCCTTCACCGGACAGGCGATCGGGACCGGCTTCGAGAGGCAGTACGGCGTCCTGAAGCGGCTCGGCGCTACGCCACTGCCACGGTCGGTGCTGCTCGTCGCCAAGACGTCCGCCGTACTCGCCGTGGAGGTCCTGCAGGTCGGGCTGATCTGCCTCGTCGGACTGGCCCTGGGGTGGGAGCCGCACGGCTCGGTGCTCGGGGTCGTGCTGCTCGTGCTGCTCGGCACCGCGGCCTTCAGCGGGCTCGGGCTGCTCCTCGGCGGCACGCTGCGCGGCCTGACCACCCTGGCCGCCGCGAACCTGCTGTGGTTCGTGCTGCTCGTGCTGGGCGGCATCGTCTTTCCCTTGAGCGAGTACGGCGGCGCGGCCGACGTGCTGCGCTGGCTCCCGAGCGCGGCGCTGTCCGACGGCTTGCGCCAGCTGCTCCAGCACGGCACGCTGGTCGGCCGCGACCTGCTGGCGCTCGCGCTCTGGGCCGCCGCGGGACTCACCGCCGCCGCCCGCCTCTTCCGCTGGGAGTGATCAGGGGCGCAGGGCCGCGACCACGAGGTCGGCGTAGCGGCGCCAGACGGCAGGGTCGGACTCCCCCGCTGCGGTGAGCATCGCGACGAAGCCGTTGAACAGCACGGTCACGTCGGCCGCCGTGGCGTCGCGCCTGATCCCGCCCTGCTGCTGCCCGCGATCCATCAGCCGCTGCATCGCGAGGGCGCAGGCGGCCCGCTTCGCCGCGAGCTCAGGGGTCTCTCGCGAAGCGGACAGGCCGGTGTGCAGCAGCCGGTTGGCCGCGGACGTCTCGGCGGCGCTGAGCAGCAGCTCCCGGAACGCGCCGGTGGGGTCGGGGTCGGCTAGCGCGTCGAGCACCCGCTCCGTGAACGCGTCGACCCGCGCGCCGGCCACGGCAGCGACCAGCAGCTCCTTGGTGGGCCAGCAGCGGTAGACCGTGGCCTTGCCGACGCCGGCCCGGGCCGCCACCTCGTCGACGCCGGCGGACAGGCCGCGCTCGGCGAAGACCTCGCGGGCCGCCTCGAGGACGCGCTCGGAGTTGCGGACCGCGTCCGCGCGAACCCTCATGCCCGATCCGCTGCGAGAGCCGGCGCCGGGAGCAGGCCCGCAGCACCGATCTCCTGGCCGACGTGGACGTGCCCGGACCGGCTGCGCGGAATGACCAGAGCCAGCACGGCACTCAGCCCCGAGACCGCCGCGCAGACCAGGAAGGCACGGGTGAAGCCGGAGTCGCGCGGCGCCGACGAGCCGACGGCCGAGGAAGCCACGAGCACCGCGGTCAGCTGCGTGCCGACCGAGCTGCCGACCGAGCGGACGACCGCGTTGAAGCCGGTGGCCTGGCCGGTCTGGGAGGACGGTACGGCGGACACGATGAGGTTCGGCATCGCGGCGAAGGCGAAGGCGATGCCGATCGTCACGATGAACCAGAACACCAGCACCTGCACATCGCTGCCGTGGAAGGCGGCGAGCACGGCCAGGCCGAGCGTCGACAGCACGCAGCCGATCACGAGTGACAGCCGGTGCCCGAACCGCGACCCGAGCGAGCCGGACAGCGGACCGAAGACCAACATGCTCAGCGACCCCGGGAGGATGAGCAGCCCGGCATGGGTCGCGGTGCCGCCGAGCCCGTAGCCGCTCTCGCGTGGCGACTCGACGATCTGCGGGATGAGCACGTAGGCACCGAACATCCCGAAGCCGATCATCAGCGTCGCGACGTTGGTGACCAGGACCGTGGGGTTGCGCAGGGTGGTCACGTCGACGAGGGCGTCGCGCGTCCTCGCCTGCATCGGCAGCCAGAGCACCAGGACCAGCAGCCCCGAGCCGAGCAGCGCCCAGACCCACAGGCTGCCCCAGCCCCACGGCCCGCCCTCGGAGACCCCGAAGAGCACCAGCACCAGCCCGACACTGAGCACCGCCGCACCGACAACGTCGACCCGACCGGGTGTCCGGGTCCGCGACTCCGGGACGAGACGCCAGATCGCCACGACCGAGAGCAGCGATGCCGCCGCGCCGAGCCAGAAGATCGCGGGGTAGCCGAACCCGTCCACGAGCGCGCCGCCCAGCAGCAGGCCCACGCCGCTCCCGATGCCGATCGTGGACGACACCAGCCCGATGCCGGCGCCGACCTTCTCGGGCGGGAACTCGTCGCGGATGATGCCGAACAGCAGCGGGAACATCCCCCCGGCGGCGCCCTGCACGATCCGTCCCACGATGACCACGCCGACGTTGCCCGCGAGCGCGGCCACGACACTGCCCACGGCGAACGCGGCCACCGACACCAGCAGCATCCGGCGCTTGCCGAACATGTCGCCCAGCCGCCCCATGACCGGCGTGCACACCGCCGCGCTGACGAGGTAGCTCGTCAGCAGCCAGGTCACCATCACGGCTGAGGTGTGCAGCGCGCGCTGTAGCTCGGGGAAGGCCGGCACGAGCATCGTCTGGGACAGCGAGAACGACATCGCCGGCAGGCTCACGACCGCCAGTGTCCGGCGCGGGTCGGGATGGCCGTCCGTCATGACGAGCGACTCTACCGCTAACCGGACTCATGAGTCCGGTTGGCCTCCGCAGGCCGCTCCGAGCGGCCCGGCCTACGCTGGCGCGGTGCACCTGCTCCGCCGGCTCTCCCAGCTCGCCCTGGGCCTGCAGATGCTGCTCGTGGTCAGCGGGACGGCCGTGCGGGTCACCGGCTCCGGCCTCGGCTGCCCCACCTGGCCGAGGTGCACCGGCTCGTCGTTGACCAACACGGCGGCGCTCGGCTCGCACGGCTTCATCGAGTTCGGCAACCGGCTGCTGGCCGTGGTCATGGAAGCGGTCGGGATCGTGCTCGTCCTGGTCGTCCGCCGGTACGCCCCGCAGCACACCCGGCTCGCGCTCGTGCAGGCAGCCGTCGTACCCCTGCAGG
>JBHEMB010000358.1:0-3668 GCA_046262855.1 Mycobacteriales bacterium
AAGCACGACGGGTCACTGCCGCTCATCGGGGTCAACACCTTCCTGCCACCCCACAAGGAGGAGCCGCTGACCGTCGAGCTGGCCCGGGCGACAGAGGCGGAGAAGCAGTCCCAGCTGGACCGGCTGCACGACTTCCAGGCCCGGCACCGCACCGAGGCACCCGCAGCCCTCGCGGCGCTCCAGAAGGCGGCCACCGAGGGTGGCAACGTCTTCGAGGCGCTGATGGACGCGGTCCGGTGCTGCTCGCTCGGGCAGATCAGCGATGCGTTCTTCGAGGTCGGTGGCCAGTACCGTCGCAACGTATGAACCTCGATCCCATCGCCCTGGCCCGGGCCAACTGGGAGAAGGAGGGCTGGGCCGACGTCGCCGAGGGAATGGCCGCTGTCACCTCGGTGATGCGCGCGCAGCAGATCTTCCAGGCCCGCGTCGATGAGGTCCTCAAGCCCTTCGACCTCACCTTTGCGCGCTACGAGCTGCTGATGCTGCTGCACTTCAGCAGCCGCGGCTCGATGCCGCTGAAGAAGGCCAGCGAACGACTGCAGGTCCACCCCACGTCCATCACGAACGCGGTCGACCGGCTCGAGGCGGCGGGGCTCGTCTCGCGCTCGCCGCATCCCACGGACGGACGCGCGACCCTCATCGCGGTCACCCCCGCTGGCCGTCGTACCGGCCTGAAGGCCACCGAGGCCCTCAACGCCGAGGTGTTCGGCAAGCCCGGCCTGTCGCCTCGCCGGCTCACCACCCTGGTCAACGTCCTCGAGGACCTCCGTAAGGGCGCCGGCGACTTCTGACCCCCACCCCCTCCCCCGATGAAGGGATACCGCGCTGCTGATTTCTTGCCGAAATCGGTATCTCAGAAGCCATTCATGGGGTCAGTGTGGGTCAGGTGAGGAGGCGGTCGGCTCCGGTGTAGACGTTCATGGTGTCGCCGCGCAGGAAGCCGACCAGCGTCATCCCGGCCTCCTCCGCGAGCGTGACCGCGAGCGATGACGGCGCCGAGATCGCCGCGAGCGCCGGGATCCCAGCCATCCACGCCTTCTGCACCAGCTCGAACGACGCCCGCCCGCTGACCAACAGGACCGTGTCCGACAGCGGCAGCCGGTCCTCGCGCAGCGCCCACCCGACGACCTTGTCGACCGCGTTGTGACGGCCGACGTCCTCGCGCAGGCAGAGCAGCTCGCCCGTCAACGAGAACAGCCCCGCGGCGTGCAGCCCGCCGGTCCGGCGGAACTCGCGCTGCACCCGCTGCATCCGCGCCGGCAGAGCGGTCAGCACCCTTCGCTCGAGCGGCCCACCGAGCGGCTGGTACGGCGACTTCTGACGCACCTCCTCGATGCTGTCGCTGCCGCACACACCGCACGCGCTCGTCGTAGCGAAGGCCCGAGGCGTCGGCGCGGGCACGGCGAGCTCGAGGTCGAGCTGGTTGTAGGTCTGCAGCCCGTCGTCGTCCTTGCCTCCGCAGTACCGCATCGTGACGATGTCCGTGGACGTCTTCACCGCACCCTCCGCCACGAGGAAGCCGGCGGCCAGGTCCATGTCGTCGCCGGGGGTGCGCATCGTGACCGTCAAAGCGGTTCCCGCGACCCGCAACTCCAGCGGTTCCTCGACGGCGAGGGACTCCTGCCGCGACACAACGCCGTCACCCTCGACGTGGAGCACCGTCCGGCGTTGCGCCCTGCGGCCCATGCCCTGAGGCTAGACGAGTGACGACGCACGACGACGAGCTCCGCATCACTGAACCCGCCGACCACGCTGCCGGCGTGCCGGCCGTGGCACGGTCGATGCGGCACCTGCTGGCCCAGATGGGACCCGTGCGCGGGACGAAGACCCTCCGGCAGCTGAACCAGAAGCGTGGCTTCGACTGCCCCGGCTGCGCCTGGCCTGAGGGCAACCACCGCAAGCACGCCGAGTTCTGCGAGAACGGCGTCAAGGCGGTGGCCGAGGAGGCCACCGAGCGGCGGATCGCGAGCAGTTTCTGGGACGAGCACCCGCTGGAGGATCTCTTCGGCCGCAGCGGTTACTGGCTGGGGCAGCAGGGCCGGCTGGTCGAGCCCGTCTACAAGGCGCCTCAGGACGACCGCTACCGGCCGATCTCCTGGGACGACGCCCTCGACGTCGTGGCCGATGCGCTGCGTGGCTGCGACTCCGCGGACCGGGCCGTGTTCTACACGTCGGGCCGCACCAGCAATGAGGCGGCCTTCGTCTATCAGCTGCTGGTCCGCGCCTTCGGGACCAACAACCTCCCGGACTGCTCCAACATGTGCCACGAGTCGTCCGGCTCAGCGCTCCACGAGACCATCGGGATCAGCAAGGGGTCGGTGCACCTCGAGGACCTCGCACAGGCCGACCTCATCCTGGTCGTCGGCCAGAACCCCGGGACCAACCACCCACGGATGCTGTCAGCGCTGGCCGACGCGAAGCGGGCCGGTGCGGAGATCGTGACGATCAACCCGCTGCCCGAGGCGGGTCTGCTGCGGTTCAAGGACCCGCAGCGGGTGGACGGGCTGGTCGGGCACGGCACGGCACTCACCGACCAGTTCGTGCAGATCCGCGTCAACGGCGACCTCGCGCTCTTCCAGGCCCTTGGCCGGCGGCTCCTCGAAGCGGAGGCACGGGCGCCCGGCACCGTGGTCGACCGGCTCTTCGTCGACCACAAGACCGCCGGCTTCGACGCGTGGCGTGAGCACGTCCGCGCGCTCGACGACGAGACCGTCGCAGCCGCCACCGGTCTCGCGGCATCAGCCATCGATGAGCTTGCCGACAGGTTGCTGCGCAGCAACCGGACCATCGTGTGCTGGGCGATGGGTCTCACGCAACACAAGAACTCGGTGGCCACCATCCGCGAGATCGTCAACCTCCTGCTGCTGCAGGGAAACATCGGCAGGCCCGGTGCCGGCGTGTGCCCAGTGCGAGGGCACAGCAACGTGCAGGGCGACCGCACGATGGGCATCTCCGAGCGGCCCACGGAGGCCTTCCTCGACGCGCTCGAGACCGAGTTCGGCTTCGCACCGCCGAGGCAGCACGGCCATGACACCGTCGACAGCATCCGCGCGATGCGGGCCGGCGATGTCGACGTGCTGATGTCGATGGGGGGCAACTTCGTCGCCGCCGCGCCGGACACCCACGCGACCGAGGACGCTGTCCGCCGTACTCGCTTGACGGTGTCGGTCTCGACGAAGCTCAACCGTTCGCACGTGGTCACAGGCGAAGCGGGGCTCATCCTGCCGACACTCGGACGCACCGAGCGCGACGTACAGGCGACCGGTCCGCAGCGGGTCAGCGTCGAGGACAGCATGAGCCGCGTGCACCTGTCCGAGGGGCGACTGGCCCCCGCTTCGGACGAGCTGCTCAGCGAGGTCTCGATCGTCTGCCGGCTCGGGCAGCGGCTGGTCCCGTCCTTGCCCTGGAAGGCCTTCGAGGACGACTACCGCACCATCCGCGAGGCGATTGGTCGGGTCGTGCCGGCATGCGAGGGGTACGCCGGGAAGGTCGAGCAGGAGGACGGCTTCGTGCTGCCGCACCCACCGAGGGACTCCCGGACCTTCCCGACCAGCGACGGGCTCGCCCACTTCACGGTCAACCAGCTCGACATCGTCCAGGTGCCGCCCGGTCGGCTGCTGCTGCAGACCATGCGCTCGCACGACCAGTACAACACCACCATCTACGGC
>JBHEMB010000359.1:0-2655 GCA_046262855.1 Mycobacteriales bacterium
CCTCGGTCCTGCTGCTCGCCTTTCTCCTGGTACGCCGGAGGCGCGCCCTCCGGGCCACGCGTCGGCAGTGGTTGGGAGCCGCCGGGATCGGGCTGCTCCTGCTGCTGTGCGGCAACGGCGGCGTCACCGTGGCCGAGGAGCGCGGCCTGCCGTCGGGCCTGACTGCGCTGCTGGTGGCCGGGGTGCCGCTCTACGTGGCGCTGTTCCGGGCACTGTCGCGAGACCGCCCCTCGGTGCGGACCGTGGCCGGGGTCCTGATCGGCTTCGTGGGTCTCGGCGTCCTGCTGCTGCCGGGCACCCGCCCTTCCGGGGTCTCGTTCGCGCCGGCGGCAATGGTGCTCGCGGGCAGCTTCTGCTGGTCCTTCGGATCGGTGCTCTCCACCCGCGTGGACCTGCCTGCTGACCCGCTCGTGACGACCCTCGGCGAGATGCTCGGCGGGTCGGCGGGGTTCCTCATCGCAGGGCTGGTCTCCGGAGAGCGGCTCACCGGGGACGTGAGCGGATCCAGCCTGCTCGCCCTGGGGTACCTCGTCGTGTTCGGGTCGATCGTCGCCTTCACGGCGTACTCGTGGCTGCTCGGCACCGCACCCGTGAGCACCGTCGCGACCTACGCCTACGTGAACCCCGTGGTCGCCGTCGTGCTGGGCTCGTTGTTCCACGGTGAGGACCTCACCGTGACCTCAGTGATCGGGGGGCTGGTGACGGTGCTCGCCGTCGTGGTGGTCGTGTCGCACGAGGGCAGCCGCCCGGCGCGGCCGGCGCTCGACGAGCTCCCCGCAGAGGTCTCGGCCTAGGAGCCGGTCGACCGGCAGGGCCGGTTGCGCAGCTCGAAGACGTAGTCATCCGGCGCGCCGGCGGCCTCGGCCGCGTCCGCCAGCACCCCGAGGTACCGGGCCGACGGCAGACCGCCCTCGAAGCCGTCAAGAAGGTAGACCCAGGCCACCCGGTCACCCTCGAGCGTCTCGACGCGGACGCGCACCTTGCGGTAGAGGCCGTTGTCGGCGCCCTCCCACGCGTCGAGCACCCGCTCGTCGAGCGGCGTCAGGTCGTAGAGGCTGACGTAGACCTGCTCCCCAGGGGCCTCGACGATGGTGGCGAGCGAGCCCTCCCAGCCGAGGTCCTCGCCGCCGAACGTCAACCGCCAGCCCTCGAGCCAGCCCGTGCCGGAGCCAGGCGAGTGCGGACACCGCTCGCGCATCTGAGCGGGGTCCATGTTGCTGCCGTAGGCGGCGTACAGGGCCACGGCGGGCAGCCTAGCCACAGCCCGCATGCGCGAGTCCCCGCTGCGTACATGTGCCGCTTCCGGCTGCGCGACAATGGACACGTGACGCGCATCGCCATCATCGGTGGAGGACCTGCTGGGTACGAGGCCGCCCTCGTCGCGGTACAGCTCGGGGCGGAGGTCACCCTCGTCGATCGCGACGGCGTCGGCGGGATGTGCGTGCTCGCGGACTGCGTCCCGAGCAAGACCTTCATCGCCACCAGCGAGGCGATGACGACGCTGTCGCACGCCGATCGCGTCGGGGTGCACGGCGAGGGCACCGTCAGCGTGCAGGTGGCGGAGGTGCACGCGAGGGTGAAGGCGCTCGCGCTGGCGCAGAGCAACGACATCGCCGCGAACCTGGTCCGGCACGGCGTCTCCATCCTGCACGGGCCCGCCCGGTTGCTGCCCGGCCGGCTCGTCAAAGTGGGTGCTGAGACGATCGCTGCGGATGTCGTGCTGCTCGCGACCGGCGCCTCGCCCCGAGTCGTCGCCGGAGCCGAGCCGGACGGCGAGCGGATCCTCGACTGGCGGCACCTCTACGACCTGACCGAGCTGCCCTCGCACCTCGTCGTCGTGGGGTCGGGCGTCACCGGCGCGGAGTTCGCCAGCGCGTACCTCGCGATGGGATGCCAGGTCACGCTCGTCAGCTCGCGCGACCGCGTGCTGCCGTCGGAGGACCCTGACGCCGCCCAGCAGCTGCAGCAGGTCTTCGTACGGAACGGGATGCGGGTGCTGCGTGGCCGTGCCGCGGCGGTGGAGCGCACCGTCGACGGCGTGATGGTGAAGCTCGTCGACGGCTCGTCCGTCGCCGCGTCGCACTGCCTCATGACCGTGGGCTCCGTCCCCAACGTCTCCGACCTCGGCCTGGAGGAGGCAGGCGTGCAATGCGACGCGAACGGCTTCATCAAGGTCGACCGGGTCTCGCGTACGACGGCAGACGGCGTCTACGCCGCAGGCGACGTCACCGGTGTGCTGATGCTCGCCTCCGTCGCCGCCATGCAGGGACGGATCGCGATGTGGCATGCGCTCGGCGAGGCGGTCGCGCCGCTGCGGCTCGGCACCGTCTCGGCGAACGTCTTCACCGACCCGGAGGTCGCCTCCGTCGGCATCACGCAGAAGCAGGTGGACGAGGGCATCATCGCGGCCACCTCGATCAAGCTGCCGCTGGCCACGAACGCGCGCGCCAAGATGCAGGGGCTCACCGACGGCTTCGTGAAGCTGTTCTGCCGGCCCGGCTCAGGCTCGATCCTCGGCGGCGTCGTGGTGGCACCGCGGGCCTCCGAGCTGATCCTCTCCGTGTCGCTCGCAGTCCAGCACGGGCTCACGGCCGATCAGTTCGCGCACACGTTCTCGATCTACCCCTCGCTGTCGGGCTCCCTCACCGAGGCCGC
>JBHEMB010000360.1:0-7210 GCA_046262855.1 Mycobacteriales bacterium
CCAGCTCAGCGAGCCAGTACGAGGTCTCGAACCCCGGCTCCTCCAATGGGTCGAATCGGTCACTGTCAGGGCCGGGGTCGACCCAGCTCATCGGTCCGGCCTGTTCTGTCCAGACCACCTCGATCGGCGGTTCCAGCAGCAAGGTCATGCAGTTCTCTCTCCTCTTTACCTCTATATTAGAACATATGAGCGAAAATGCAAGACCCTGTGGGCAGGGAAGCCTGTGAAATCAAGGCAAGATGCGCGCGGCACATCGCGAGGGAACTAGTGCATCCCGGCCCTCACGGGTCGACCGAGGTAACCCGGGAGGCGTGTCAGGGCAGCGGAACGCCCGGCTTCAGGAAGTACGGGCCGGCCACCGTCCCGTCCGGGTGGTAGGTCTCCCGGTACTCGCCCGCAGCGTCGCGCAGGTGCAGCGGGATCCGGACGACGGTGAGCTGACCGCGGCGTGTGCTGGACGCGGCGTCTTCGCTCTTCAGACCTCCGTACGCCTCGCTGTAGCTGCGGAAGTTGGCGCACAGCGAGGTCGCGCTGAGCGCGGCCATCAACGGGTCGAAGTGCTGCGTGACGTAGTTGCAGTCGCCGTGCTTGATCGCCTGCAGGTCGGCGGTAGCTGCGGCGCCGAAGTTCGAGTGCTGCTTCGCGCCGTTCCCCCAGCATCCGGTGATCAGGGCAGCAAGGGTGAGGGCGAGCATCCGGGCGCGCACAGCGTGATCATCCGCCTCAGCTGCTCGAGTCGCTAGGGAGGTCCGCCCAGGCGTTCGAGCAGGCGTCTCGCCGGGGGGTACCGGCGGTCGGGCCTGCGGCGCACCTTCCCCGTCGGTCAGATCGTGAGGAGCGAGAGATCAGCGGCGAGCCGCCTGATCTCGTCGGGGTCACTCGTGATGACTGCGCCGTCCGACATGCGTGCCACGAGCGCGACGTGGCCGTGGACGATGTCGCTCGTGCCCGTTGCGGCGAGGAGGAGCCCGATGGCGCGCGCGTGCTCCGTAGAGAGCGGAACGACCTCGACATGGTCGGCTGCGAACAGACGAGCCAGGCGCACCTGGCGTGCCGAGTGCCATGCCTGGGCGACCACCGTGGCGGGGATGAGAATCGACAGGCCGCGTTGCAGCGCTCGATCCAGCAGTCGAGTGCAGCGCGGGTCCCCCCGCTCGAGCCCGACGAGAACGCCGGTGTCGAGAGTGACGATCACGACCGCCGGTTGCGCGCGTCGAGCCCGTCGAAGAAGGCATCGATCTCGGCTGCGTCATCCTCCGTCACAGGACCGTCTTCGTCGGCCCACTGACGGAGCAGCTCCGCCAGCGAGTGGCGCTCTTCGGTCTGTCGTAGCGAGGCAGAGATGTAGGCCGAGACGCTCGTGGCCCTGCCGTCGGAGACCGCGCGCTTCGCGGCCTCGATCTGCTCGACCGGGAGGCTGATCGCGATCTTGCCCATGGTCATACCCCAATCATACCGTCAGGTCAGAGGCCAGCGAGGTCCGTGCAGCGCCAGCGGCCCTCGAAGCCCTCGAGGCGAAGGGCGAGCGCGCACACGCGCCCGTCGCGCTGGACTGTCGCGCACGCCTCGACGACGCCCTCCGGCCGTTCCTGGACGTGCAGCGACCGCACCGAACGCAGGTCGGGGCGCAGCCCGCTCGGTCGCGCCCGGCCCTCGAGCGAGCTCGTGATCGCGGTGTACAGCTCGGGGGTCGTGTCGCGCCGCAGCTGCTTGATCGACCGCACGCCGGCGAGGACTTCAAGGACTGCCTGCACGAGGCATCGCGCGAACACGTGCGATGCCGACAGCTCGGCCGTGGCGGTCCGTTCGGCAGCGAGCCACGCATCGTCGTCGAAGGTTGCCGGTACTGGTGGGTCCGACCGGACGAGTCGTAGGACGGGTGCGTCGGGCTCGTCGTCGTAAGGCGGTGCCGAGGCCGGTGCCGGCACCAGGCGCAGCGGGACGGTCTCGAGCTCGAGTGCGGGCAGTACAGTCACGTGTTTCCCCCAGGTGGTCAGGGCGCCGAGAGCCGGTCGCCTGGATGGATGAGGTCGGGGTGGTCACCCACGACCGAGCGGTTGGCGGCCCACCACTGCGGCCATGCCTCGGCGACCTGCCGGGCCGTCGCGGAGGGGCCGAGGGAGTGGCGCGCGATCGCCCACAGCGAGTCGCCGCGCTGCACGACGACCTGGCCGCCCGGCGCGGCGTCGCGGGGCGGGGGCGGTACGTCGGAAGGGCGCGGCGCCGAGGTGGCGGTGGTCGTGACGGGGACCAACGGCCCGGCCGGCGCGACGGGTGCTGCTGGGACCGGGGGAGCGGCGACCGGCGCGAGTCCTGGCCAGTCGAGTGAGTCGGCGGACGAGCCGGCAACGGTGGGTGTTCGGTCGTCGGCCAGCGCGGCCGGACCGGCGAGCACGGAGGCGGCGAGGGAGGCCCCGGCCGCCATCCGGACGAGCGCCCGGACCGACGACGGCGCGATCCGCCGTACCAGGGAGGCGGCGAGGCGACCCGCCGTGCCGGGCAGCCGGGCGCCGTGCTCCAGCAGCGCGACGAGCAGCAGCCAGCCGGTGCAGACCCACGCCGCGACGGCGACCGAAGTGACCAGCGGCGCGGTGACCCCCGCTCCGTCAGGCGTCAGCAGCGCCAGCGCCGGGGCGCTGGCCAAGGCCAGGATCGCTTGACCGCGTTGCTTCATGTAGCCCTCAGACTCATGCGTTTGCTTATGTTTGCCTTTGTAAGGGCTCAGAGACCTCCGGTCAAGCGGGGTAGCGAAGTGGTGCAGAAGTCGGGCAGGGTGGGGAGATGCGCTGGGAGCAGCTGTTCGCCGACCTCGACGCGCAGCTGTCCGCGGCCGAGGCGGCCGAGCTGGCGGCCGAGGTGGCCGAGCGCACCCGGTACGAGGTGGGGCGGCTCCGGCTGGTCGACCGGCTGCGCCCGGCACTGGGCGCCCCCATCGCTATGCAGGCCGAGGGACTCGGCGGGACGCGCGGCCGGCTGCTCGACGTGGGCCCCGACTGGCTGCTCCTCCACGAGGACGGCGCTGGGGAACTGTTGCTTCCCGCCGCGTCGGTGCTGTCTCTCGCCGGTGTCGGTGGTCCGGCCGAGGTGCCTGGCTCAGCGGGCGAGGTGGCGCGCCAGTTGGACCTGCGGTGGGCGCTGAAAGGCCTGGTACGCAGCCGATCCGGGGTGCAGGTCGTGCTGCGCGATGGTTCGCTGCTGACCGGCACGTTCGACCGGGTGGGTGCCGACCACGTGGACCTGGCCGAGCACGCTCCGGGCGAGGCGCGGCGGGCGGGCGCCGTGCGTCAGGTTCGGCTGGTCCCGCTGAGGAGCGTCGCCGCGGTCAGGAGCTGGGGCTAGTCCTCCGGGACCGGCTCGCCAGCGCCGAGCGGGTGCTGCTCGACGAACGTCTTGGTCTCGGCGTACATCCGTGCGATGTAGTCCTCGAGGGCCGCGGACTCGACCCGCCACTGGCCGCGGCCGCCGATCTTGATGGCGGGGAGGTCGCCGTTGCGGACCAGCGCGTACGTCTGCGACGCCGAGATGTTGAGCACCTCGGCGACGTCGGAGAGCTGCAGGAACCGTGGGCTGGGCACCGGACCTCCGTACTCGTGTGCGCTTGCATCAGCATGCCACTGCTTGCCTGCGTTCGGGTGATGTCCACAACGTCGGGCGCGCGCGAGCTGCCGGATACGACACCATGCGCGACCACAACCCCGAGGTAGGGAAGGACGGCTGCCGTGACCGACGCCCCCGGCTCGCCCACGGCGTCCCGGTTGGCCACCCCGAGCTGGCTGGACGGCCGCCTCGTGCTGGGCGTGCTGCTGGTGCTGGTGAGCGTGCTGGTCGGCGCCAAGGTGCTGGCCGGCGCGGACAGCTCCCAGCAGGTCTGGTCGGCGACCCACGAGCTGGCGCCCGGCACGGTGCTGGTCGCCGGCGACCTGGAGCTCACCAAGGTGCGGCTGTTCGGCAGGAGCGGCCGCTACCTCGCCGGCCCGGCGCCCGTGGGCTACGTCGTGCTGCGGAGCATCGGGGTCCACGAGCTGCTGCCGCGTGACGCGCTCAGTGCACCCGGCAAGACGGTGCAGCGGCGCGACGTCAGCGTCGCAGTGGCCTACGGGCACCTGCCGAGCGACCTGCGCGGCGGCGACGTCGTGGACCTCTACGTCACGCCCGACGACAAGGCGATCCGCCGGGGCGGGAAGGGCGTGGACCTCACCGTGCCGAGGCTGGTGCTGAGCAACGTCGTCGTCGCGCGCGTCACGCGTCCGAGCGGGCTGTCATCGAGCGGCCAGACCATCCCCGTGGTCCTGACGGTGGACCCGAGCCAGGTGCTGGCGGTCGTGCAGGCCCTTGCGGACGGACCACTCGACCTGGTGCGGGTGCCCGACGCGCACCTCGCGGCCCTCGCGACGGCGTCGCCGGAACCATGATGCTGGTCCCGGTCCTGACCGCGGTCAGCGATGCCGTCTGGGAGGAGCGCCTGGTGGCGGCGCTGTCGCGCGGTGACCTGGGCGTCGCTGTCGTGCGCCGGTGCGTCGACCTGGCCGACCTGCTCGCGACCGCGTCCACCGGCCAGGCGCGGGCGGTCCTGCTGTCCGCGGACCTGCGAAGGCTCGATCGCGAGGCCCTCACCCGGCTGGCGGTGGCGGGGGTGGCCGTGGTCGGCCTCGTCCCTCCGGGCGACGAGGACGCGGAACGCCGGCTGCGCCAGCTCGGTGTCACCGCCGTACTGCCGTCGGACGCCAGCGCCGAGACCATCAGCGCCGCTGTCATCGAGGCCGTGGTCGCCCTCAGCCCAGCCCCGTCGGACCTGTCGGCACTGGCCGACCCACGTGCCGCCCTGCCCGTCGTGCCCTCGCCGGCCGAGGAGCTGGAGACCCTGCCCGGTGCCGGCCGGCTCGTGGCGGTGTGGGGCCCGACCGGTGCGCCCGGCCGCACGACCGTCGCTGTCAGCCTGGCCTGCGAGCTGGCGGCGCTCGGGTGGCCGGCCTTGCTCGTCGACGCCGATGTGTACGGCGGGGTGGTGGCCCAGGTGCTCGGTCTGCTCGACGAGTCGCCGGGCCTCGCGGCTGCCTGTCGGCAGGCGAACAACGGGCTGCTCGACGTGCCTGCGCTGGCCGGCTTCGCCCGGGAGGTGGCGACGGACCTGCGGGTGCTGACCGGCATCGCACGGGCCGACCGATGGCCCGAGCTCCGGCCGTCCGCCCTGAAGGCGGTGCTCACGCTGGCCCGGTCGTTGGCCGCCATGATCGTGGTCGACTGCGGCTTCGCGCTGGAGCAGGACGAGGAGCTGGCCTACGACACGATGGCGCCCCGCCGTAACGGAGCGACTCTGGCAGTCCTGGAGCAGGCCGACACCGTCGTGGTCGTCGGCGCTGCGGACCCCGTCGGGTTGCAGCGGCTGGTCCGAGGGTTGTCCGAGCTGAAGGAGGCCGTCCCCGGGATCGTGCCCACTGTCGTCGTCAACCGGCTGCGGTCCAGCGCGATCCCGGGCGATGCGGAGAGCGAGGTGCGGACCGCCCTCAAGAGGTACGCAGGAGTCGAGACGCTGACCATCGTGCCGCAGGACGTCGAGGCACTCGACGCGGCGCTGGCACTCGGGAGGACGCTGACCGAAGCGGCCCCGGGATCCCTTGCACGCCAAGCGATCCAGGGACTCGCGGCCTCGCTCGTCGGCGTACCGGCCCCTGCGCGCAAGCGCCGGCTGCTCAGAAGGTGAGCTCGTAGTCCCGGAGATCGAAGGAGGCGAGCTCCCGGGCGAAGGAGAACGAGTAGGTCGGCCACAACGTGGTGTTGGTGCCGTGCGCGTCGAGGTACCAGGACGCGCAGCCACCGGCGTTCCACACCGTGCCCTCGAGCTGACGCTGCAGCTTGGCGTTGTAGGCCTTCGTCACCGCCGGGTCCGGGGAGATCGCCTTGACCCCAGCGCTTCTCATGGCGCCGAGCCCTGCGACGAGGTGCTCCACCTGCCGCTCGATGATGTAGACGATCGACGTGTGACCGAGGCCGGTGTTCGGCCCGGTCAGGATGAAGAGGTTCGGGAAGCCTGGCACGGTCATCCCGTGGTAGGCCTGCATCCCGGTGCCGCTCCAGTGCTCGGCGAGGGTTCGCCCGTCGGCGCCCCGGACCCGGTGCGCGATCGGCTGGTCCGTCACGGCGAAGCCGGTGCCCAGCAGGATGACGTCGACGTCGACCACCTGGCCCGTGGAGGTCACGAGCCCGGTCTCGGTGATCCGGGCGATCGGGTCCGTGACGAGGTCGACGTGGTCGCGGCTGAGCATGGGATACCAGGTGTTGGACAGCAGCACCCGCTTGCAACCGAGCTTGTAGTCGGGCGTCACCTTGGCGCGCAGCTCCGGGTCGACGACGCTCCTGGCGATGAAGGCGCGGGCCTGCTTCTCGCCGACGTCCAGCAGTCGGGTCTTGCCGGAGAAGCCGAGGACCCACGACTCGCGGCCGGCGTAGACCAGGCCGCGCACCGCCCGCTGCGTCCAGGGCGCGAGCCGGAACAGCGCCCGCTCGAAGCGCGTGACGGCCCGGTCGCGACGCGGCAGGACCCAGGGCGCCGTGCGCTGGAAGACGGTGAGGTGGGCGGCTACCTCCGCGACCTCAGGGGCGAACTGGATGGCGGAGGCGCCCGTGCCGATGACGGCCACGCGCTTGCCGGTGAAGTCGTAGGAGTGGTCCCACGTCGCTGAGTGGAAGACCGCGCCCGTGAACGTTTCGAGGCCGGTCACCTTCGGGGCCACCGGTTCTGACAGCCCACCGGTGCCAGCGACTACCACGTCGGCGGTGAGATCGCCCCGGGTGGTGGACACCAACCAGCGCGCGCCCTCCCAGTTGGCCGACAGCACCTCGGTGTCGAACCACGTGCTGTCACGGACGCCGAAGTCGTCAGCGACCGTGCGCAGGTAGGCCTGGATCTCGGGCTGCGGGCTGAAGGTCCGGGTCCAGGAGGGGTTCGGCGCGAACGAGTAGGAGTACAGGTGGGACGGGACGTCGCACGCGCAGCCCGGGTAGCTGTTCACGCGCCAGGTGCCGCCCACATCGCTACCCCGCTCCAGGACCGCGACCGTGTGCCCGGCCTCCGCGAGCCGGATCGCCGCGGCGAGGCCTGCGAAACCGCTGCCGATCACAAGGGCTCCGACGTGCGCTGGGAGCGGGCGGTCCATGGGCATCTCCTCACAAGAACTTTACGTGGAGTAACTATACCCACAGTAACCTACTT
>JBHEMB010000361.1:0-6849 GCA_046262855.1 Mycobacteriales bacterium
GTACGTCGACCGCTCCAGCACCGGGTAGTCGACGCGCCGCTCGAGCAGGTCGTCATGCAGGGTCACTCGACCTCCCAGACCGAGCGCGAGACGGCGGCGGCACTCAGCAGCGGCGCCGGGTCGATCTGCACGAGCGTCTCCGGGATGGCGCGGTCCGGCCAGCGGCAGCCCAGGACCATGACGCCGTCCTCGGGAAGTGGCCACAGCCAGTAGTCGCCCTGCCAGCGCAGTGGTCCGGTGGCGCTTGAGAGCATGGTGAGCGCAGCCTCCGCGTCAGAGGTCATGAGCGGCGGCGCGTCACTGGTGCCTGTGGTCGCGCGTACGCCGTTGGGCAGCTGCACCCCCAGCCGGAACCGGCCGGGACTGCGGCTGTACTCCTGCAGGGACCAGTCGAGGGTCTCCCGGCGCTGCTCGTCCGCGAACAGCACGACGACGTGGAACAGCAACCCGTCGGAGAACGCCGTGATGCCGCTGAGCGCGATCGCCACGTCGGCGCTGCGGGCGAGTACGAAGCCCGACATGGCCAGCACGCCCACCTCGTCCTGCGCCGGCCCGGTATGGGGCTGCCGCGCCTTGCGGTGGTGCTCCCAGTCAGCGCCGCTTCTGCTCGGGCGCATGGGTTCGTCGTCGAAGAACCTCATCTGCCGATCTTCTCCACCAGGCTCAGGACGTTCACGGCCAGCCGTGCGGCCGACTCCTCGTCGTCGCAGACTGCCATCTCGTGGCCGGCCTCGCTGATCACCGTCGTCAGGACGAGCACGAGCGCGTCGCCCCACTCCGACTCGGCGCCGAGGAGCAGCGCGTTGCGTCGGGTCCAGTCGCGGTAGCGCTTGCGAGAGAGCAGCTCGAACCCCGGTGGACCTCCGCCGGCCAGGAACATCCGGGCGAGGTCGCGCTGCTCCCAGCAGCCGGCGAGGTACGAGCGGGAGCCGACCAGGAAGAGGGCGAACGGGTCCACCTCGCCGGCGAGGCGGGCCTCGCGAACAGCGGTGGCGGCGCGCGCCTCCTGCCCCGACTGGTACTCCTCGAACAGGGCGAGGTAGAGCTCGGCCTTGCCGCCGAAGTGGTGGTAGAGCGAACCGACGGAGGCCCCCGCGCGGGCGACCACCTCAGCGATCGACGCCTCCGCGAAACCTGACTCGGCGAACACTCCCCGGGCCGCAGCAAGCAGCGACGAGCGGGTCCCCGCCGCTCGGGTGGAGATGCTCACGCCGACAGCTCCGACCACGGGATGCGGCGGCGGTCCGACACCTCGCCGATCGTCGTCCACTGGTTCGCGCCGAGCCGGGCCATCGGCCGGAGCAGGGTGATCTCCGGCCGCCCGTCCCTGAGCACCGCCTCGTCGACGGCGAGGTGGACGACCTGGCCGAAGATGACGGTGCAGTACCCGAACGCGCGCTCATCGACGTACCGGCACTCCAGGGCCACCGGCGACTCGGCGACCCTCGGAGAAGTGACCCGCAGCGACGGCTCCCTGGTGACCCCGACCGCGTCGAACTCGCTGGTGTCAGCGGGGAAGTCCGTGCCGCTGAGGTTGACCTGCTCGACCAGCTGCTCGCTGGCGAGGCAGACGACGAACTCGCGGGTGGCGCGTACGTTGCGCAGCGTGTCCTTCTCGCCGACCGACGTGAACGACAGCACCGGCGGGTCGATGCCCGCCACGGTGAAGAACGAGTGCGGGGCGAGGTTGTCGATGCCCGTCGCCGAGCGTGACGAGACCCAGGCGATGGGCCGCGGGACGACGACCGAGTTGAGCCAGGGGTAGACCTGCAACCCGAGCTCGCCGGGGTCGAGGTCCTTGCGTGTCACGGATCGAGCCTCTCACGTTAGGTTTGGGCCATGACGCAGCCGGATGTGCCTCCCACCCTCTCGGTCGCGCGAGAGGCGCCTGATCGCAACATCTCCCTGGAGCTGGTCCGGGTCACCGAGGCCGCCGCGATGGCAGCCGGCCGGTGGGTCGGCCGTGGAGACAAGATGGGCGGTGACGGGGCAGCGGTCGACGCGATGCGCCAGCTGATCACCACCGTCGGGATGAAGGGTGTCGTCGTCATCGGCGAGGGCGAGAAGGATCACGCCCCGATGCTGTTCAACGGCGAGCAGGTCGGGTCGGGTGAGGGCCCCGAGTGCGACGTGGCCGTCGACCCGATCGATGGCACCACGCTGATGGCCAAGGGCATGCCGAACGCCATCGCGGTGATGGCGGTGGCTGAGCGCGGGACGATGTACGACCCGAGCGCCGTCTTCTACATGGAGAAGCTGGTCACCGGTCCCGAGGCCATGGACGTCGTGGACATCAGGGCACCTGTCGGGCACAACATCCAGGCCGTCGCCAAGGCGAAGGGCGCCGCCGTCGAGGACGTCACCGTCTGCATCCTCGACCGTCCCCGCCACGAAGACCTGGTGCACGAGGTGCGCGCCGCCGGCGCCCGCATCAAGTTCATCTCCGACGGCGACGTCGCCGGCGCGGTGATGGCCTGCACTGTCGGCACCGGCGTCGACCTGCTGCTGGGGATCGGCGGCACCCCCGAGGGGATCATCACCGCCTGCGCCGTGAAGTGCCTAGGCGGCACGATCCAGGGCAAGCTGTGGCCGCAGAAGCGCAGCGAGTTCGAGAACGCCGCCGCGGCAGGTCTCGACCTCGACGCTGTCCTGTCGACGGACGACCTCGTGCGGAGCGACAACGTCTTCTTCGTGGCGACCGGCATCACCGACGGCGAGCTGGTGCGCGGTGTCCGTTACAAGGGCGGCGGCGCGTCGACCGAGTCGCTCGTCATGAGGTCGAAGTCGGGAACCGTGCGTCGCATCATCTCCGAGCACCGGCTGACGAAGCTGTCGGCGTACGCCGCGATCGACTTCGCCCACGCCGGGCGCGGATGACCTCACCTGGGGAGGCGGGCTGATGTCCCTGTCCGGGGAGGCGGGCTGATGTCCCTGTCCGGGGAGGCGGGCTGACGTCCCTGTCCGGGGAGGCGGGCTGATGTCCCTGTCCGGGGAGGCGGGACTGCGGATCGCGACCTGGAACGTCAACTCGGTCACAGCTCGGCTGCCGCGCCTCAACGAGTGGCTCGACCTCACGCAGCCCGACGTGGTCTGCCTGCAGGAGACCAAGACAGCGTCGTTCCCCGCCGAGCACGCCGAGTCGCTGGGCTACGAGGTGGCGCACCACGGCGACGGCCGCTGGAACGGCGTCGCGATCCTGTCCCGGGTCGGCCTGGAGGACGTGTCGCTGGGGTTCCTCGACCAGCCCGGGTACGCCCCCGATGACGATGAAGCCCTGCTCTCGGTGCCGAAGCTGGAGGCCCGGGCAGTCGGTGCGACCTGCGGCGGGCTGCGGATCTGGTCGGTGTACGTCCCCAACGGCCGGGCGCTCGACAGCGCGCACTTCCCCTACAAGCTCGAGTGGCTCGACCGGTTCCGGGACGTGGTCGCGGGTGAGCCGCGGCCGCTGGTGGTGACGGGCGACTTCAACATCGCACCGACCGACGACGACGTCTGGGACATCAAGGCGTTCCGCGGGTCGACGCACGTCACGCCGCTCGAGCGCAAGCGGCTGCGCGCCCTGCTCGACCTCAGCCTGACCGACGTGGTCCCGCGGCCGCAGAAGTACGACAAGCCCTTCACCTACTACGACTACCGGGCCGGCATGTTCCACAAGAACATGGGGATGCGGATCGACCTCGTCTACACCAGCACCGGCATCACCGTGAAGGACGCCTGGATCGACCGCGACGCCCGCAAGGGCACCGGCCCCTCCGACCACTGCCCAGTGGTGGTCGATCTCGAGCTGCCTTGATCACCGTGGAGCCGGGCCGCCGTACCTGCGCCTGAGCTCCTCCACTTTGATCTTGTCCGGCTGGCGACTCAAGATCAAAGTGGAGTCGGTTGAGCGTGGGGACGGCAGCAGGGCTCCACGATGATCATGTGCGGCGCGGCCTCAGCCCCACCAGAAGGAGGCCGCCAGCAGGATGTAGAGACCGATCAGGACGACGCCCTCGTACCAGGTGGACTCGCCGTCGAAGGTCACGAGCACGGCGATGAGAGCCGACAGCAGCAGGGCGACGAGCAGCAGCGGGGGCAGCACAAGGGTGAACGAGGCGGCACCGAGGGCCGGCGCCAGCAGCAGCACCACCGGCGCGACGACCATCGCGATCTGGATGGGCGACTGCAGCACCACCTGCAGGGCCGCCTCGGACTTGTTCTTCACGGCGAGCTGGATGCCGACGACGTTCTCGACGGCGTTGCCCGCGATGGCGACGATGACGAGACCGGCGAACGCGTCACTGATCCCCAGCGTGTCCATCGCGGGTTCGAGCGCCCCGACGAACCACTCCGAGGCCAGCGCCGCGAGCACACCGGTGCCCGCCAACACGGCGAATGCGAGCCAGAGCGGCCAGCTCTTCTCAGCCAGGTGCTCCGCGGCCAGCGGTGCGGTCGGCTGCCGCAGCGTGTAGACGAGCAGCAGGGCGAAAGCCACCAGCAGCACCACGGCAACGATCACAGAGAGCGCGCGCTCATGACCGGCGGCGGGGCTGTGCAGCGACGACGTGAGACTGGGTACGGCGAGAGCGGCGACCGCCAGCATCAGGGTGAGTCCGATGTCGCGGGCCGCCGGTCCGGGGAAGGTCTGGACACCGTTCTTGAGGCCGCCGGCGATGAAAGCGACACCGAGAACGAGCGCGACGTTGGCCAGGATCGAGCCCACGATGGTCGCCTGCACGACGCTCGTGAGGCCCTTGTTGAGGGCGAACACGAGGATGAGCAGCTCGGGCAGGTTGCCGAGCGCCGACTGAAGGACACCGGTCATCGCCGGGCTGACCCGCTCGCCCAGGTGCTCGACGGCACGGCCCACGCAGGTGGCCAGGAGCGCCAGCGCGATGGCCGCGACGACGAACGCCGTGACCCCACCGACGCCCTTGAGGGCTCCGGCCGCAACCGTGACGAGGACGGCTCCAGCCAGCAGTAGCTGGTCCCGACGTGAGACGTTCACAGCAGCTTCTCCAAGGTCGCGGGGGTACGGGCGGTGCAGTTGACGCCGAGCAGCTTCTCGATCTTCGCCAGGGTGAGCTTGGTCCGGGCTGCGTTCTGGAAGCCGATGTAGAGGACCTGGTCGTTGCCCCGGACGACTTCCGGCGCCCAGTCCGTCTCCAGGAGAGCCTTCAGGGCAGCGGGTGAGGGCCGGTCGAACAGCACGTTCACGGAAACGTAGCCAGGCAGGGCAGGTAGCTCGTCGAGGGCCTTGCGGAGGTCGGCCCCCGCGCGCACGCAGCTGCGGACGTCGAGCCCCAGCTGAGTGCGCAGCGCCGCCTCGATCTCGTCAGCGAGCTTCTTGGGTGAGCGCTTGGCCGACTCGAAGGTCGCGTTCCCGGAGTTCAGGTAGGTCTTCACGTCGGTGTGTCCCAGGCCCTCGAGGAGGCGCTTGAGGTCGCCCATCGCCAGCTTGTTCGTCGGACCGAGGTTCACGGCACGGAGCAGCAGGACCCATCTCATGCGCGCAGGGTAGGCAATGCCTCGCGGGCCCGGTCGTGGTCGAAGCCGAGCCCCTCGAGCAGGTCCACGAGCGAGACCCGCAGCTGCGCCACCACGACCTGACCGGACAGCGACGTGGCGCCCAGCGCGGCCGGGTCGAGCCGCGCTGCCAGGGTGATCAGCGGGTCGAGCGCGTCCTCGGCGCTGGTCGACGGATCGAGCTGCCTGGCCAGCTCTTCGAGGAGCTCCGGCAAGGCCGGAGGCAGCGGGTCGTTCGTCTCGAGAGCCACCGTCACCCGACGCACCAGCACCCGCAGGTTGCGGGTGGCGCGGGTCAGCGCCAGGACCAGGCGGCGATCACCGACCTCGCGCCCCTTGCGACGCAAGGGCGAGATCCGGGCTGTCTCCTGCCCGACGGCCAACGCCGACTCCCACCTCGACAGCACCGGTTCGAGCAGCCGACCCCGGGCCAGCGCCTCGGCCGCCGCGGTGCTCGACCCTGCGCGCACTGCCTCGGCCGTGTCCCGCAGCGTCGCAGCAAGCTCCACCAGGTACGACGTCCGATGACGGAGCACGTCCTTCCACGGGTCGGGCGGGAGGAGCGCCGCCACGAGGAGCGCGACGGCACCACCCAAGAGGGCGTCCTCCCACCGGTGCAAGCCGCTGTGCGGTGTCCGCGGCAAGGCCACCACGAACACCGCCTGCAGACCGGCCTGCGTGACGGCGAGGCCGGTGCCGCCGAGCGCCACCGCGATGAGCAGCGCGACCGTGACGACCACGCCCACCTGCCAAGCGCCCTGCCCGATGACCTGCACCAGCAGGTCGCCGATGAGCACACCGGCAGAGACGCCCACGGCGAGCTCCGCCGTACGCCGGAGCCGGGAGCCCGCCTGCAGGCCCAGGGAGACCACGGCCGCGACCGCGGCGAAGTAGGGCCGCACGTGCCCGAGGACCTCGGTCGAGATCTCCCAGGCGACGAACGCTGCGAGCCCGCACTGAGCCGCCGGCCAAGCCCCGGACAGCAGCCGGGCCCAGGCGTCGCGAAGGGGTTGCACGTGCCAAACCTAGACTTGGGGTCATGCCCGAGTTCGCGTACTCCGACCTCCTCCCCACCGGCGCCGACGGCACCCCCTACCGGCTGCTGACCGCCGAGGGAGTCAGCACGGTCGAGGCGGCGGGCCGGACGTTCCTGCAGGTCGAGCCCGAGGCGCTGCAGCTGCTCGCGAAGACGGCCATGCGCGACATCGCGCACCTGCTCCGGCCGGCGCACCTGGCCCAGCTCCGCCGCATCCTCGACGACCCCGACTCCAGCCCCAACGACAGGTTCGTCGCGCTCGACCTGCTGAAGAACGCCAACATCGCCGCCGGCGGGGTGCTGCCGAT
>JBHEMB010000362.1:0-5572 GCA_046262855.1 Mycobacteriales bacterium
TGTTGGCGCTCGCAGAGGCGCTGCTGCGCCGCCGTCGCGGCGGTCGTACGACGGAAGGGGCCCTCCAGGAGCTCGGGGGCGCGCTCGATGAGGAGCCCGCTCCCGCCGTACCGACCGCCGCTACTCCCGCTGCTCCGGCCGTTCCCGTCGCCTCCCCCCACCCCGTGGCGTCCCCCCACCCCGTGGCGTCCGCTCAGGTGGACACCGACGCCGCCGCGGAGGAGCCGGCCGCGCAGACGCAAGAGGAGGAGCCCGTCCAGACCCTGCTGGACCGGCTCAACACGATCCCGGAGCCAGAGCCAGAGCCAGAGCCAGAGCGAGAACCCGAGCCGGAGCCCGGGCGTGAGGCCACCGCTGAGGCCACCGCTGAGGCCCAGGCGGACCGCCCGGCCGTGACGTCCAGCCTCGCGCCGCCGGCCCCCGGCCGCGTGGCGTCGTCGTCGAAGGCCCCGACTGCCGCCAAGGAGCCCGCGCAGCCGAAAGCGGTCGCCAAGGCGACCGCCCCCGTTGCGAGGGACCCCGCAAAGGACCCCGCAAAGGACCTCGCGAAGGAGCCCGCCAAGGAGGCTCCCAAGAAGGCGGCCAAGCCCCCGGTCAAGGCGCCCGTGAAGGCGCCCTTGAAGAAGGCCCCAGCGCCGGTCAAGAAGGCGATCCGGCAGCAGCCCAGACCAGCTGTGCGGCCCATCCTCGAACGGACTCCGGACGTGCCCGACGACGATGCAGAGCCGATCCGCTCTGCTCCTCCGGCCACGCCACCGCCGAGCCGACCCACCATGGCGCCGCAGCCGCCCCCGCCACCACCGCCGGCGGTGCGGCAGCCGACGGTCGCGCAGCCAGAGCCGAAGCGGAAGCCGTGGTGGCGGCCCGGCGGCTGACCTGAGCTACTTGGCGACGTCCTTGAGCTTGTCGCCGACGCCTTTCATCTGGCCCATCTTCTCGTCCTTGATGCCCTCGGCTTGGGTCTCGCGGTCGCCGGTGGCTCCGCCGACGGCCTGCTTGGCCTTCCCCTCGAGCTCCTCGGCGGTGTGCTTGACCTTGTCCTTCATGCTCATCGCTTACTCCTCGCATCGGGTGCACTGACTCGCATCAGGCCACTGAGGAGCCTGCCCAGGTGGGCTGGACTGCAACGTGGCAGAGGTCACGAAAGGGAATCCCCGCGGCTCTGCGAGGCTTGTGCTGGTAACAAGCCCGTACGAAGGAGCTGGTCGTGCCGTCCCTGCCGCCGTTGGTGGAGCCCGCTGCTGAGCTGACCCGTGAAGAGGTCATGCGCTACAGCCGCCACCTGATCATCCCTGACGTCACGACCATGGGGCAGAAGCGGCTCAAGAACGCGAAGGTGCTGGCCGTCGGCGCCGGCGGCCTCGGGTCGCCGACGCTGATGTACCTGGCCGCGGCGGGTGTCGGGACGCTCGGCATCGTCGAGTTCGACACCGTCGACGAGAGCAACCTGCAGCGCCAGATCATCCACGGGCAGAGCGACGTCGGTCGCAGCAAGGCCGAGAGCGCGCGCGACTCCGTGCTGGAGATCAACCCGCTGATCAACGTGGTCCTGCACGAGACGCGCCTCGACAGCGACAACGTGATGGGGATCTTCGAGCAGTACGACCTCATTGTCGACGGCACGGACAACTTCGCCACGCGGTACATGGTCAACGACGCGGCGTTCTTCCTGAAGAAGCCTTACGTGTGGGGGTCCATCTACCGCTTCGACGGCCAGGCGTCGGTGTTCTGGCCGACGGTCGAGGGCATCGAGGCGCCCTGCTACCGCTGCCTGTACCCGGAGCCGCCCCCGCCGGGGATGGTGCCCAGCTGCGCCGAGGGCGGCGTCCTGGGTGTCCTGTGCGCGTCGATCGGCGCGATCCAGACCACCGAGGCGATCAAGCTCCTCACCGGCATCGGCGACCCGCTGGTCGGCTCGCTGATGGTCTACGACGCCCTCGACATGACCTACCGCAAGATCAAGGTCCGCAAGGACCCTGAGTGCCCGCTGTGCGGCAAGGAGCCGACGATCACGGGCCTCATCGACTACGAGGCGTTCTGCGGGACGCTGTCGGAGGAGGCGATGGAGGCGGCTATCGGGTCGACCATCCTCGCCACCGAGCTCAAGGAGAAGATGGACCGCGGCGACGACTTCTACCTCGTCGACGTCCGCGAGCCCGCTGAGTGGGAGATCATGCAGATCCCCGGGGCCGTGCTCATCCCGAAGGGCGAGATCCTCAACGGGAACGCCCTCGCCGACCTGCCGCAGGACAAGGAGATCGTCCTGTACTGCGAGAGCGGCATCCGGTCTGCGGAGTCGCTCGCAGCGCTGAAGGCCGCTGGGCTCGGCAACTCCGTGCACGTGCAGGGTGGTGTCATCGCCTGGCAGGCGCAGGTGGACCCGTCGCTCCCGACGTACTGACCTGCCAGCTGACTCTGCGAGGGATAGCTGGCTCTGCCGTTGGGAACAGAGAGGACATACCTCGCTTTCCGGACAGGAGATCCCCCCGATGCGTCGTCGTCACCTCCTCGCACCGCTGATTGCGCTCGGCCTCGCCGTCGCGTTCTCGGCCTCCCAGCCCGCTTCCGCAGCCGGTTGGGCGCCCGCCGCCACGGCGGCCGTCCACCCAGGCGTGCAGACGATCACGGGCGGTGCCCAGTGCACGGCCAACTTCGTGTTCACCGACGGGGGCACGACCTACCTGGGCCAGGCCGCCCACTGCTCGGGCACGGGGGGACCGACCGACACCAACGGCTGCGACTCGGGCTCGCTCCCGCTCGGCACCCCGGTCACCTTCGCGGGCTTCACAGGGACGCTGGCGTACAACTCCTGGCTGACCATGCAGGCCAACCACGAGACGGACCCGGACACCTGCGCGTACAACGACCTGGCGCTGATCGCGCTGCCCGCCGCCGCGGTCGCGCAGACCAACCCCAGCGTGCCGGTGTTCGGCGGACCCACCGGCGTCGCTGCGCCGCCCGCTGCCGGCTCGAACGTCTACAGCTACGGCAACTCCAGCCTCCGCTTCGGGCTCACGCCGCTGAGCCCGAAGCGCGGTGTCAGCCTGGGCTCGTCGAGCGGCGGCTGGACCAGCGACGTCTACACCGTGACGCCGGGGATCCCCGGTGACAGCGGTTCGGGCTTCCTCGACGGCAGCGGCCACGCCTTCGGCGTGCTGTCCACGGTTGCGGTCGCCCCGCTGCCGGCCAGCAACGGCGTGGGGAGCCTGGCCAACGAGATCGCGTACGCACAGGCGCACGGCCTGCCCGGTCTCGCGGTCGTCCCGGGCACGGAGGCATTCAACTCGGGCGCGCTGGCCTAACCTGCGGGCCGTGGCCCGCTCTCCCTCGTCCTCGGCCGGTCTGTCGGTCCGGCCGGGCGGCGAAACCGGGCCCACGCCATACGCCGTATCCGTACTGGACCTGGTCGCGAGGATCCCGCGCGGCAAGGTGATGACCTACGGCGACGTGGCCGAGTACCTCGGGTCCGGCTCCGCCCGCACCGTCGGCATGGTCATGGCCAAGCACGGCCACGAGGTGCCCTGGCAGCGGGTCGTGCAGGCCAGCGGTCGGCCGGCTGAGCCGCTGGTGGACAAGGCGCTGACTCTGTTGCGGGACGAGGGCTGCCCCGTCCGGGGGGAGCGGGTCGTGCTGTCCGAGTGCCGGTGGGACGGGGCTGTCTGACCAGCAGGGTTGAATGGCCCCCGATGTACCGCCTCGACCGCAGCCGACCTGCCCGTGCGGGGCGGCTCGCCCCCGATCCCGCGCAGCAGGCGGTGCTCGACCACCCTGGCGGCCCGCTGCTCGTGCTGGCCGGGCCTGGTACGGGCAAGACGACGACCCTCGTCGAGGCGGTCGCGCGTCGGGTGGAGACGGACGGCCTGCGCGCGGACGAGGTGCTCGTCCTCACCTTCAGCCGCAAGGCCGCGACCGAGCTCCGCGAACGGATCACGGCGCGGCTGGGGACCCCGACCTCGGGTCCGTCGGCATGGACGTTCCACGCGTTCTGCTACGCGCTGGTCCGGGAGCACCAGCCCACCGGGTTGTGGAACGACCCGCTCCGGCTGCTGTCCGGCCCGGAGCAGGACGTCGTGCTGCGGGACCTGCTGCGCGGCTCGCTCGAGCTAGGCCGCCACTGGCCATCGGAGCTGCGCGCCGCCCTCACCACCCGCGGGCTCGCGGAGGAGGTCCGTGCGCTGCTGTCCAGAGCGCGCGAGGTGGGCCTCGACCCCGCTGACCTGGGCGCCCTCGCGGTCAGGGAGGGTCGCGACGACTGGGCCGCCATGGCGTCGTTCTTCGGCGAGTACCTCGACGTCCTGGACGCGCAGGGCGCCGTCGACTACGCGGAGCTTGTGCACCGGGCTGTGCTGCTCGCCGAGCAGCCGGCAGTCGCTGATGAGCTTCGCCGCCGCTACCGCGCGGTCTACGTCGACGAGTACCAGGACACCGACCCGGCCCAGGAGCGCCTGCTCCAGGCGATCGCCGGACAGGGCCGCGATCTCGTGGTCGTCGGAGACCCCGACCAGGCGATCTACGCGTTCCGCGGCGCCGAGGTGCATGGCCTGCTCGAGTTCCCGCAGCGGTTCCGCACAGCGAGCGGACAGGACGCCCCGGTGCTCGCGCTGCGCACCTGCCGCCGCTCCGGCCCCGAGCTGATCGAGGTCTCCCGACGGCTCGCGGACCGGATCCCGCTCGTCCCGAGCCTGCGCGAGCTGCGCGCCCTCCACGCCGGCAGCGCCGTCACCGGCGCGGCCGAGGTGCACACGCACCCGTCCGTCGGAGCCGAGGCCGATGCGGTCGCCGACCTGCTGCGCCGTGAGCATCTGGAGCGTGGCACCCCGTGGTCCCGGATGGCGGTGCTGGTCCGCTCGGGCGCACGTTCCGTCCCGCTGCTGCGCCGCGTGCTCACGGCAGCGGGCGTCCCCCTCGAGGTGGCCGGCGACGAGGTGCCGCTCGCGCAGGAGCCTGCGGTCGCGCCGCTGCTGCTCGCGCTTCGAGTCGTGTACGACGAGAGGGCACTCACTGCGGAAGGGGCGCGGCAGCTCCTGCTGTCACCGCTCGGCGGTGCAGATCCCGGGGCGCTGCGGCGGTTGGGCCGTGACCTGCGCGAGCTCGACCGGATCGCGCAGCGGCACGCTGACACGCCCTCTCGGCTGGCGGCACCGTCGGCCGAGCTGATCCGCGAGGCGGTTGCCGACCCACGCCACCTGCTCACCCTGGACACTGCGGTGTCCCGACCGGCTGCCCGGCTGGCCGGCCTGCTGCAGGCCGCGAGGGCGAAGCTCTCCGAGGGCCCGGAGGCTGCCTTGTGGGAGCTGTGGCGAGGCAGTCCGTGGCCCGATCGGCTCGAGGCGGCCTCGCTGTCCGGTGGTGCAGCGGGGCGGGCAGCCGACAGGGACCTCGACGCCGTCGTCTCGCTGTTCGCCACCGTGGCGCGGGCCGCCGAGCGTCGCACCGGCAAGGTCACCGCCATCCTCGACGAGATCGAGGCGCAGCAGATCCCGGGTGACACGCTGTCCGACACGGGCGTCCGCGGCGATGCGGTGCGGCTGCTCACCGCGCATCGCGCGAAGGGTCTCGAGTGGGACGTCGT
>JBHEMB010000363.1:0-5934 GCA_046262855.1 Mycobacteriales bacterium
CTCCGGCCAGGCACGGCTCCGCGGCGGCCGCAGTGGCGGGTCCTCCAAGGCCCGGGTCAGGGGGCGGTCGAGCAGCGGCTCGGTGGTGGGGTGGACGATGACCTCGACCTCGTCGAGCAGCGTCTGTCCCCAGCGGGAGACACCTAGTGGGTCCGCGAACTCCGCCTTGAGCGGGCCGAGCTTGTAGACGCCGCGCAGCGCTGGGGTGAAGGAGTAGCCGAAGCTCGCGCTGTCGCCACCTGAGATGGCGGAGACAGGCATCCGGAACGGCTTGCCGAGATTTGCCGGCACGCCCTCCTCCAGCAGGAACGTCGTGACGCGCCGCTTGGCTTCGAGCTCGACCCGCACGTCGACGCGCTGGCCCTCCACAACCCGGTGCGGGACGTTGGAGCGCATGGCCGTGACCCCACGGGAGCGTCGAGCGAGGAAGGTCGCGATGACGAGCAGCAGGACGCCCGCGTAGGCCATGAGGTAGAGCGCCTTGGCCCCCTGGTGGTAGGCGAGCAACCAGCCGAGCGCCGAGGCTGCGGCGATCGACAGGCCCTGCGAGGTGACGCCCGTTTCGCGCTGCAGCCAGCCGAGGACCGGCGAGGCGGCGCTCGCTGCTCCGAGACTGCGTGCCTTCATACCGCGTGCGGCCTGGTCAGCATTGGGGGCTTGACGCGGTTGGTGATGCGCTCGATGACCTTCTCCACGGTCTCCTCGCGCAGCTCCGCCTCGGGCGACAGCATGACGCGGTGCGCGAGGACCGGGTGCAGGATCGCCTTGACGTCGTCGGGGTAGACGTCGTCGCGGCCGTCGACACAAGCGATCACGCGGGCCGCGCGGAGCAGCGCCAGCGACGCGCGGGTGCTGGCCGCGAGCATCAGCGAGGTGTCCTTGCGGGTCGCCTCGACGATCTCGGCGATGTAACGAAGGACCGGCTCCGGTACCTGGGCACCTTTGGGCCAGTCCTGCATCGCCAGCACCGTCTCGCGGTCGACGACCTGCGTGATGCCCTTGATGGCCTCGTTGCGGAAGTTCGCCCGCATGACCTCGATCTCGGATTCGACGTCCGCGTAGCCGATCGAGAGCTTGAACAGGAACCGGTCGAGCTGGGCCTCGGGGAGCGGGAAGGTGCCGGCCTGCTCGACGGGGTTCTGCGTCGCGATCATGAGGAAGGGCCGCGGCAGGGGGTGGGTCTCGCCGTCGACGGAGACGTTGCCCTCGGCCATCGCCTCGAGCAGCGCAGACTGGGTCTTCGGCGTCGCGCGGTTGATCTCATCGACCAGCAGCACGTTGGTGAAGACCGGGCCCGGGCGGAAGACGAACTCGCGGGTCTTCATGTCGATCACCGACGAGCCGGAGACGTCGGTCGGCAGGAGGTCGGGCGTGCACTGAACGCGCGACTGCGCAGCGCCCAGCGTCTGAGCCAGCGCCCGGGCGAGCATCGTCTTCCCGGTGCCGGGCATGTCCTCGAGCAGGACGTGGCCCTCGGCGAGGACCGCCGTGAGGATCAGCCGGATCTGCTGCTCCTTGCCCTTGATGACGGTGCCCATGTTGCTGACCATGGCCTCGAAGGACGCCTGGAAGTCAGCGGCATCCATCGGGGTCTCGGTCCGCTGTGCCACGATCCCGTTGCGGGCCGTTCGCCTGGTCGCCATCAAGTGCTCCTCATGTGGTGGTGGTGAAAGAACGTCGTCATGTGCGCATCAGGGCGGACGAGCGCCCCGCGATCTCTGCGTTGGCGCGGCCGATCAGCGCCTCGATCACGGCCGGGTCCTCGAGCACGTCGGCGGGTGCGCCCTCTCGCAGGACGCTGCCGACCTGGATCGCGATGACGCGGTCGGAGACGTTGCTGACGATGCCCAGGTCGTGCTCGATGACGATGATCGAGCAACTCGCCTCCAGGGCGATCCGGCGGATCATCGATGGCAGTTGCTCGGCCTCGGCCTGTGCGAGACCGGCGGACGGCTCGTCCAGAAGGAGCACGCGGGGCTGCGCAGCGAGCATGCACGCGATGTCGACGACGCGCCGCGTGCCGGTCGAGAGCTCGCTCACGAACTTCTCGGCGTACTGCTGCAGTCCCAGGGACTCGAGCAGGTTGGTCGCCCTGCGCGCGACCTTGCGCTCGGCCTGGCGGACGTTCGGCAGCCAGAGCCCCGCGTAGAGGCCGTTGACGCCGCGGATGTGCCGCTCCTGCGCCACGGCGATGTTCTCGGCGACGGTGAGGGCCGGGAACAGCCGCGCGGTCTGGTAGGACCGCAGCAGCCCGAGCCGAGCCCGCTGGTCCGGCGACGTGTCGGTGACATCGACTCCGAGGAGCTGGACCGACCCTGACGACGGGCGGGCGAACCCGCTCACGACGTCGACGAGGCTGGACTTGCCGGCGCCGTTCGGACCGACGATGCCGAGGATCTCGTCGGGATCGAGGGTGAACGAGATGGACCGGAGGGCCTGCAGGCCGCCATAGGAAAGCGCTACGTCGCGGACCTCGAGGACGTGCTCGGTGTCGTCGCTCGGCGGGACGTAGACGTCGCGGCGCTTGAGGTCCGAGGTCACCGCCTGGCCGAGGAAGATCGAGCGCAGCAGGTCCCCGCGTCCGGCGAGGTCCTCTGTTGGCCCGTCGTAGCGGACCTTCCCCCGGTCGAGGAAGATCGCACGCTTCGCGAGGTTGAGGGCGACGTTCACGGATTGCTCGATGATCATGATCGAGACGCCCTCGGCGTTGATCCGGCGGAGCACCCCGAGCAGCTCGTCCACCACCTGCGGCGCGAGGCCCAACGAAAGCTCGTCGATCAGCAACAGCTTGGGCTTGGCGAGCAGGCCCTGCGCGAGTGCCAGCATGTGCTGCTCGCCACCGGACAGGTCGCCGGCCCGGACGCTCATCCGCTCCGTGAGGCGCGGGAACAGCCGCAGCGCCTCCTCGATGCGGGCCGCGAGGTCGGGATCGTCGGTGTGCAGCCACTCCGCCGCGGTGAGGTTCTCCTTGACCGTGAGGCCGGGGAAGATGCCCTTGCCGCCGTTGATGAGGACGACGCCCTTGGCCGCGTTGCGGTACGCCGGTGAGTGCCGGATGTCCTCGCCGTCGAGGAAGATCGCCCCGCCGGTCGCGGGCTGCAGTCCGCTGATCGCCCGGAGCAGCGTGGACTTGCCGGCGCCGTTGGTGCCGAGCAGCGCAATGAGCTCGCCCTCGTCGACGTCGAGGTCGATGCCGTGCAGCACCTGGTTTCCCTCGTACTCGAACTCGACGCCACGGCAGACCAACAGCTTCGACGAACCCGTCAACTTGGACGTCCGGGCCACCTCGTCCGCGATGGCGTTGGCCTCGGCCGCGCGAATGTCTCGATCCAGCACGGGGGCGATCGACAGCAGGCTCAGGGCCGCCGCGATGGAGAAGGGGACGTAGGCGAACACCGTGCCGTTGAACCCGAACGTACGCTGACTGAGGGGTTGCAGCACGCTCAGCGCGATCAGCCCCAGGACGCTGAACAGCGGCCACATCCCCTGAGCAAGTCCCATGATGCGCGGCGGCGAGATTCGGGCGATGAGCCCGTAGAGGGCGTTGTTGAACACGAAGGCGGTGAAGGCCGGGACCATGCCGATGACCGCGGTCAGCACCGGCCAGGGAGAGATCGGGATGAGAAGCAGGGCCACTGCTTCCATGGCCAGCGCGCAGCCGAGGAAGTTCATGATGCCGGCGGGCCGGACCTTGGTCAGCCGGTCCGCCAGCGACCCGTAGACCGCCAAGCCGAGGGCGCCGCCCGAGGCGCTGATCGCGATCATGACGCCGCGGCTGCCAGCGCCCAGGCCGTAGCGCGTTTGGTAGTAGAAGCCCAGGAAGCCGAGCACGCCATAGCCGCTCACGGCCATGGAGATCACAGCGATCCACATCCGGCGCATGCTGCGGATTCCCGTCAGGGCACGGATGCCCTCTGCGAACGGCACTGCAGGCGACTCGAGGTCCGACACGGCGCCGCCGAGCGACTCGCGCTCGATCTTGCCGCGCACCGGCTCCTTGATCCGCAGGATCGCCAGGGTGAGGACCAGACCGATGAGCCCCGTCACCATGAGCGCGGGCAGGGCACCTGCTGTCGCAGCGACGATGCCGATGATCAGGGGGCCGACGACCGCGCCGCCGGCGTACACCACACCGCCGAACGAGAAGACCCGCTGCATGGAGTCGGGCGGGTAGAGATCGGTCGTGAGCGGCGTGCGGAAGCCGTTGGCTCCGGTGGCCAGCACGCCCTGGGCGATGCGGCTGAGGGCGAAGACGGGGAAGCTCGGGAAGAGGCCCACGACGACACTGCCGAGCGCCCAGCGGCTGGTGCCCAGCCCGGTCGTCCAACGGACGCGGTGCCAGCGATCGGCGAAGTACCCCGCCAGTGGCCCCGCGAGGTTCGAGGCAACCATGGTCACGTAGAACATCGGCATCAGCGCGGCGATGGAGACGTCAAACAGCACTGTCAGGTCGGGCCCGATGATCTGGAAGACGGCCCCGTCCATCGCCTCGACGAAGCCGAGAAGTGAGAACAGGATCAATGGGTACGTCGACGCGCCGCCCGCGATCCGACGCGGGGTGAAGTCACGGAGCGACGTGACGGCATCGGCCGGGTGCAGGCTGCGCCGGCGGCCGCGGAGGTGTGCGAAGTCGACCTCGACCGGCTCCTTCGCGGCGCGACCCGCTGCCACCTCGCGCGCCGAGGGGACGAGCTCGCGTCGGAGTTCGGCGGCATCGGTCACGACCTGGGCGTCGAGTCCGGGATCGGTGATGGTCATCTCAGCCCACCTCCCGGATCTTGCGCCAGTTGTCAGGCCTGCGGTATCTCTCCGCCACGTACTGCTGCCCTCCAGCGACCGTCTTGGGAACGATGGGCGCGCGGACCACTCCGGCAGTCAGCTCCTCTTCCTCGACCAACCCAGGGACGACGATGCGCCGACGCAGAGCGATGCGGCGGAAGAGCAGATCGCGCACGCGGTAGACGATGGACGCGAGGCCTCCGGGAGCCAGGATGAGCATCGCCACGAGCCCACCGCCGGTGGCGAGGACGCTGAGGGTGGGATCGGCGATGATCGCGATCAGCCCGAGGTAGGCAGCTCCCAGCAGCGGCCCGGCGATCGACCCCAGTCCCCCGATGACCGTCATGAGGAACACCTGGATGCTCTGGTCGGGGCCGAAGGTGATGGCGATCGCGCCGTTCTGGTGGAACGCGATGAGCCCTCCGGCGAACGCGGCGAGGAAGCCGGAGACGGCAAACCCCTCGAGGCGGCGGCGGAGCAGGCTCACTCCGAGCGACTGTGCGGCGTCCTCGTTGTCGCGAGCCGCGATGAGGACTCGTGCGAACTTGCTCCTGCGCATGCCGACGACCGACAGCGTGAACAGCAGGAGCAGCACCAGCGAGAAGTAGTAGTAGGTCGGCTCGTTGTTGAGGTCCAGCCCGAGCAGGAACGGGCGGTCAAGGTGATCAGGCAGCGCACCGCCGAGGTAGTCGCTGGTGAACAGGATCGAGATGATCGAGACGGAGAAGCACAGGGTGACGACCGCGAGATTGAGGCCTCGCAGGCGGAGCGCCGGCAGGCCGACGATCACGGCGACCATGGCGCCTGACAAGGCAGCTCCGAGCAGGCAGAGAAGGAAGGGCAGGTGGTAGTGCGAGCTCAGCACGGCCGCTGTCCACGCTCCTACCGCAGCAAAACCCATCTGTCCCAGGCTGATCTGGCCGGCCCACCCGGTCAGGACCAGGATGGACAGCGCCACGAGCGCGGTGAGCAGGATGCCGGTTCCGAGCACGACCTGCCCGGGGCTCATCGCCAGCGGGTAGACGAGCACCGTCAGCACGACGGCCCCGAGGAGAAGACGGCTGTTGCGGCGCACGACCGCAAGAGCACGGAGGGCCTGCGGGATAGGCCGGGCCTCACGGGCGGCCAGGTACGACGTCGACGTGTCCCGATCAG